>NZ_JBQQFC010000314.1:0-2711 GCF_052258445.1 Psychrobacter sp. T6-1 | reverse complement strand
ATGGTTATGACGAGCACAGGCGCTGCCAAAGCAGTGGGCAAAGCCTTGCCTGAGCTTAGCGGTAAGCTTACAGGTAATGCTATTCGTGTACCCACGCCTAACGTGAGCCTTGCGATATTGAACCTAAATCTCAAAACGGCACCAAAAGACGCTGACGCGCTCAACGCCTACATGCGTAAAATGGCCAATAGCAGTACTTGGCAATCGCAAATCGCATATACTGATTCAACTGAAGCGGTGTCAACAGACTTCGTCGGTACCACTCACGTAGGTATTTTGGATGCGCAAGCGACTATCGTCACTGACAACCATGCTACCGTTTATATCTGGTATGACAATGAAGTCGGTTATAGCACGCAAGTATTGCGCTTAGCGACGCAAATGGCAGGTATTAGCTACAATCACATACCTGCATAAATCAAACCGCTAGTTAGTTAAAGTTTAAGCATCCGATAGTCTGATTGATTATCGGATGTTATTGTTATAAAGCTGAGTCTGTTTTAGCCTTGAGTATGTTATAAATAGCATGATAAAAACACGCGGTGGCAATTTAGCTTTTATGACAACTTAAGCTCAGTAGTAATTTGGCCTAGCCACTCATATGTACCATAAGGATTGAAAAATGCGATTTATTGATGAAGCCGTCGTAACGGTAAAAGCAGGTGACGGTGGTAACGGAATCGCCAGTTTTCGACGTGAAAAATACGTGCCACGCGGCGGTCCTGATGGCGGTGATGGCGGCAGTGGCGGCGATATTTATGTCATCGCCGCTGATAATACTAATACCTTAGTTGATTATCGTTATACTCGCCGTTATGATGCAATGCGCGGCGAAAATGGCCATAGCCGTAACTGTTCAGGCAAAGGCTCTGATGATGTACTGTTGCCTGTCCCTATTGGTACCACTATTATCGATACCGAAACCGATGAAGTTATCGGTGATCTCATTGAGATTGATCAAAAGATACTAGTTGCTAAAGGTGGTGATGGCGGTTTGGGTAATACCCACTTTAAAAGCTCAACCAATCAAGCACCGCGTAAGGCCACATCAGGGTTTGAAGGCGAACTTAAGGTATTAAAGTTTGAGCTGAAAGTTGTCGCTGATGTCGGCTTAGTAGGACTGCCAAACGCAGGCAAGTCCACCTTTATCCGCCAAGTATCAGCGGCCACGCCAAAGGTTGCAGATTATCCCTTTACCACGTTAGTGCCTAATTTGGGAGTGGTCGATATCGGTCGTCATCGCTCATTTGTGATGGCAGATATTCCAGGATTGATCGAGGGCGCATCAGAGGGCGCAGGCCTTGGCATTCGCTTCTTAAAACATGTTGCACGTACGCGCCGATTATTGCATTTAGTAGATATCAAGCCCATCGATGGTAGTGATCCGGTGCAAAACGCTAGAGTTATTCTCACTGAGCTTGAGCGCTTCTCGCCAGAGCTGGCTAATTTGCCGCAAATTTTGGTTTTAAACAAGATAGATCAAGTGGTTGATGAGAGCGAGCTTAATGAGCTATGTACGCACATCGTGGCAGAGCTTGGCTGGACGGGTATTGTGTTTCGCACCTCAACATTGACAGGTGAGGGCGTTGACGCGGTCAAATATCACTTGATGAATGAGATTGAGCGTGAACGTGAACGCGAGTTAGAAGATCCGATATTCGCTGAAGCGCAAAAAGAGAGCTTTGAGCGCTTAGAGGCTGAAGTACGCCGCAATACCGAAGCGCAGCGCGAAGCTTACCGCGCAGCCCGTAAAGCACAGCGCGAGGGCATAGATGCTGATGATAGTAATGACGATGACGATGATTACGATGTTGAAGTCGTTTACGTGCCTTGATACCAGTACACTACTACGCGCATGAACCGACATATTATACGAACAAACCGATACTCACTTATAAATACATAGGAGTTTTTATGGCAGTTGACAACCAGAACACGTCTGAGGAAGCAAGATTTATTCAGCAAACTCGCAACTTCAATATCAAGCGCGTGATTGTCAAGATTGGCTCCTCGTTATTGACCAATAACGGACGCGGACTTGATCGAACTGCTATATATGAGTGGGCAAAACAGATCGCAAAACTGCACAATCAAGGCACAGAAGTACTGCTGGTGTCCTCAGGCGCGGTTGCTGAGGGCGTGGTACGGATGAATTTGGAGGAGCGTCCGAAGAAGCTAGCCGCTCTGCAAGCTTGTGCCTCTATCGGTCAAATGGGTCTGATCGAAACTTGGTGGTCAGCGCTCATTCAACACGGCGTACAGAGCTCACAATTATTATTAACTCATGATGATCTCTCTAATCGCCGCCGTTATCTTAATACGACAGGAGCGCTGACGCAGCTGCTTGAGTGGCGCGTGCTGCCAGTTATTAATGAGAACGATACTATCACTGTAGACGAGATCAAATTTGGTGATAATGATACTTTAGGTGCTATGTCAGCGGCTATGATCAATGCCGATCTTTATATTATTTTGACTGATCAAGAAGGGGTGTTTACGGACAATCCGCGTAATAATCCTAATGCCAAGATGATCCGCCAAGAACGTGCTATGGCAGATTACTTGTTTGATATTGCAGGTGATGGTGGCAAGCTTGGGCGCGGCGGTATGTTGACCAAGATCCGAGCGGGTCGTTTGGCGGCTATGGGCGGTTGTCCAACGGTTATCGTTAGCGGCGCGATCGAAAACGTCATTACTCGCGTGGTATCTGG
>NZ_JBQQFC010000313.1:0-2724 GCF_052258445.1 Psychrobacter sp. T6-1 | reverse complement strand
CGGTGCTATTGAACAGCCAGCTGGCGAAAAAGAGTTCAAGCCATTAGATGAACGCATGAAAGTATTTGGCGCATAAGCCGCTATTATAAGTACAATAATGGCCAGTACCAAAAATAAAACCCCGCTATCGTAATGATAGCGGGGTTTAGATATTAAATAAAACTCAAGTTCCATAAAAAATTGGTGTTCTTACAAAGTTTAACTATGCCGGTTATTCTTTAAATATTAAAAATATTTATCTACTTTTACGAAAAAGGTGCTATTACTACGCTCATATAACGATAAGTTACTTTCAATTTTCTGATACTCGTAGTTTAACTTTGGTGTAAAACCTTGCCAACTAAGTCTTTTATGTCCTAGAGTTGTGCTAAATTGGTATTCATCGTCTTTACGCTTTTGCCCATAAAAAAAATTTTCAGCTTCAAAATCTCGCTGAGCGTAACGGAGACTACTTCTCACGCTAATCTTTTCTCCAGAGAAAGCCATTCCTCCACGTATACCTTGACGATCTGATGATTCAGCCTGATCTGCTAGGTCATCACGCATAAAATCAGCACCAGCATAAACCAACCATCTAGGTTTAGGTTGATAAAGCAAAATCCATGCAATACTATTGGCATGACCATCGTAGTAACTCGCTAAATCATCATCTGTATAGCGTTTCTGTATGTGAGAAAGATTACCAGAAATTTGCCATTCATCTGAAATTTTTCGATTGTATTCTAATGTCAAACCGTAATTTTGATTATACTGACTTCCGCCTAATAGATTTTGCCCTGCAATTGCTACAGCGCCCCATGACCGTTTGATATTTTTGTGGCGATACCCTAAATTTGCTTGCAGTGTTAATTCACTATAGTCACTATTATCCCAATAATTTACACCTTCCGTATCTATGCTCGTATAAGCGTAATGATTGCCTACTATATTTTTCTCTTTTGCAGCGCCAACGTTGTATCGTATTCCATGCGCCTCTTGTGGCAATGAATCGTCACTACGAATAAACGTAGCTTCACCAACTACTAACTCTCTTATATCGGATGCTTGATTAACGTTATCAGTAGACTCATAACTAAGGTTAAAATTAGGCTGCCATTCTTGAGATTTTTTTATACTAGCCAAAACCTGACCAACTAAAGACTGTAACGGAGGTGCAAGATGAGGCGCAGCTGTTACTAATTCAGTTTTTGCTTCAGCATAGCGCTTGTCTTCATACAGCATCATTGCCAAATCAAATCTTGGGTAATGTAAATCTGATTGACGAGTTAATATCTTTCGGTACAAGGTGATAGCTTCTTTTTGACGACCTTGATGCCGATACAATGCTCCTAATCCATAATCATATAGCGTTGGATCAAAGTTTGTAGCGGTACGATATTGACTCAATAACTTTTCTAGCTCTAGCCACTCTTTATTGATAATAGCAAAATTGATTCTTTCTTCCAGGCTGCTATTTTCTTTTGTTGGTGCAGGAGTCGGTGTATCAATGTTAGGTTGATTCAGTAATAATTCTGGTTGTACTTGTGGAGTATTCTGAAAAAACACGTTTTGGGCAGGAGGTACTTCCTGCGCGAGAACTGATGTAGATAAAGTGATACAACAGAATATATAGAGCTTCATTTTCATTAACTTTTACCGATATCATAAAAAACCGTTTGAAATATATGTTAAATACTTCAAACGGTTTAATTTACTTATTTGAGGATGAATTTTCTATTATTTAGAGATTTCACCACGAGTACCGCCAAAGCCAATAGTATCATTGCCATTAAATACAACCTTACCAGCGATTTCTTCAGCTTTTTTACCAAAGAAGTCTAGTGAATAACTACCGTTTCTAAAGCCTTGTTCAACTGTTGAATTAATACCTGTTCCTGCTATCGAACCTTGTTGCAAATCAACTGTATCGCCTAAGCCAGTAATTGAACCAGAACCAGTACGATCAGTAAAATTCACATTATAAGATAATATTCCTTCTTCATATAGACCTGAAGTCGAAGCAAATATAGGGTTTTTCTCGCTACTAAATGCTTTACCAGAATAATTCGCTGTACCTAAAGATGGAATCGCATTAGCTTCAGTTTTTAAACCTCCGATAGTAATATTTGAGTCTATGCCAGAATCAAAAATACGTGAGCCTACTCCCTCTGTCCAGGCTGAATAATTTCCTAAGACAACAGAATAAGGTTGATTGTAAACTACGTCATACTTTCTTTCGATTCTTCTATCACCATTTGTAGTTGTATCCCTACTAGATGTCATTTGCGCGCTAATTCGACCTACAGGATATGCACCATTATTGTGATACTTACCTTTAGCTTGGGAGAGAGCATTGTCTAAAGCAACTCTTTCGTTTTCAGCAACGATAGAGTCCAATGCAGATTGTGCATTTGTTGCACTAGCTTCTTTGTTCTCTTCAGCATAGGCAGTTGCCTGTTGATCAGTTAGTCCAGCTGTTTTAGCTTTTGCTAATAAGGTTACACGGTTAGTTTCAATTTTTTGCAGACGTTCTGCTTCAGCTTTCTCAGCAGCAATTCTATCTGCTTCAGCTTTTTCAGCAGCGATTCTATCGGCTTCGGCTTTTTCGGCAGCGATTCTATCGGCTTCGGCTTTTTCGGCAGCAATTCTATCTGCTTCAGCTTTTTCAGCAGCGATTCTATCGGCTTCGGCTTTTTCGGCAGCGATTCTATCGGCTTCGGCTTTTTCGGCAGCGATTCTATCGGC
>NZ_JBQQFC010000312.1:0-2726 GCF_052258445.1 Psychrobacter sp. T6-1 | reverse complement strand
GGCGCAAAACTGGTCGGCAATCTACTTGGTGTACGCGAGCCTGAGACCAACGGTATTTTGGTCGTCGGCTCAAACCCGGTGGCGCTGCTCGTCGCTACTTCCTTAAAGGATCAAGGTTTTGATGTTATCGTCGCGCACAACAACTATACCAACATTGCCAAAGCACGTATGAGCGGTCTACGCACCTACTTTGGTAATCCTATCTCAGACCACGCCGACAATCATTTAGACCTTATCGGTATCGGTCACTTATTCGCTATGAGTATGGACAAAGAGATGAACACGCTGTCGGAGATTCACTATCGTCACGAGTTTGGCGAGCGTAAACTTTATCGTCTCAAATTTAGTGATGAAAAAACCAAAAGCGAGCGCGATGATAAGCAATCTAACTTTAAATCGCAGTGGCTATTTGGCAAAGATGTCACTTACACCAAGCTTGCCAGCATGATATCCAAAAAAGCGCGCATCAAGATTACCAATATCACAGACAGCTATAGCTTTGAGCAGTATAGAGCGGACAACAAACAGTTCGTGCCGCTATATACGATAGACAAAGAGGGTAAGCTGAGCGTCATTACCGACAAGTTCGACGGTGTGGTAGCACGCGATCGCAAGCTTATCGCCTTGGTCGTTGATGATGAGGTACAACCAAAAGAAGTCGATGTGACCGCCAAGCAAATACAAGCGCGCGCGGACGCTGATGCCAAGTTTGAGGCTGACTACAAAGCGCCTGAAAAACGCAAAGAAAAAGAGCTGATCGCTGACGTCAGTGACGAGCCACTCATTGAGGAGGCACCTGCTAACAAGAACACAGCAGAGGCTAAAGTGATAGATCCTGAGCCGATTGCCAAAAAAGAGCCTGTCAATACGGGTAAAGGCGTCATGACAGATAACTCAGCACAGCTATCAAAAGACAAAACGATGAGTAGTAGCAATGCCAATGGTAGCGGTGCAGCACCTAGAACTAAGAGCGGTGATTTAGACCCTAATCGCCTGCCAGATACGGATGATGTCATAGATAACAAGGCAGATAAGTAACCGCGTTATCTGTTGTCTATATTCTTACGTAAAAAAGCCCCAGTTCTCTATGAGTGCTGGGGCTTTGCTTTAATTGTTTATAGGTTAAAGAGCATGCTAGGTAATACTGAACCTATCCTCAACCGCCTGCCATACCCGCGCGCCAACCTCATCGCTAGTACCAGAGGCATCAATACGGCAAATACGCTCAGGATAGGCCGCCGCCAACGCCTCAAACCCCTTGTATACCCGAGTAAAAAACTCAGTCGCCTGCTGCTCAAACCTATCGGCAGTGCTGCGCTTACCTGCGCGCGCCATGCCCTCATGCACTGGTAAATCCAGCCATAACGTCAGCTCTGGCAGAAGCGGGACAAACTGCTCGCTAAGCTGCGCTATTTTTGCGCGCATAAGCGGCTCACCATAGGCGCGGCCATAGCCTTGATAGGCCATCGTCGAGTCGACAAAGCGATCGCAAATGACCCAAGTACCGCGTGCCAGCGCTGGCATAATCACATACTGAACGTGATCGCAGCGCGCGGCAAATAGCAGTAGCAGCTCGGTGTCGTCATTGATATCGGTAGCAGGGTCGAGCAGTATGGCGCGCAGACGCTCAGCGAATGGACTACCGCCCGGCTCACGCGTGCGCAAGTAGTCAATACCCGCTGCTTGCAAGCGCGTACACAACTGCTCAATTGCGGTAGTCTTGCCGACGCCTTCGGTGCCCTCAAAGCTAATAAAGCGCCCTTGAGCGGACGCGGCTTGAGTAGAGATCATTGCTGATACTGGCATTGGGTAGCCTTATTGATAAAATCTGTAACGAATTTTAGAATAAATTGAACGATTGGATCAGCGCTAGCTAGATCAATGACACCAGCAAGCGCTTATATTTATTCAGGCGGCGTTTGTGATTTTTTCTCCCGCATGACTTTGAGGTACTCTTGTACCGCGCGGTTATGATCCGCCAAATTATCGGTAAATTTGTGCCCGCCCGTTCCTGTTGCCACAAAGTACAAGGCGTCACTCTCTGCTGGGTGCAAAGTGGCCTCGATGGAAGCTGGCGACGGTAAGGAGATGGGCGTTGGCGGTAGACCATCAATCTGATAGGTATTGTAGCTGGTGGTTTCATCGATATCGGCGCGGCGAATATTGCCATCATAACGGCTACCCATACCATAGATAATGGTTGGATCCGTTTGCATGCGCATGCCTTTTTTAAAGCGGTTATTAAACACCGCTGACACTAGTGGACGCTCATCAGCAACGCTGGTTTCTTTTTCGATAATGGAGGCCATAATAAGCGCCTGATACGGCGTCTCATAAGGCAAATCTGGCGCGCGATTCTCCCACGCTTTGGTCAGGGCTTGTTGCTGGCGCTTGTACAGATCGGTGAGCACCTGCGTGTCCGTTGCACCCTCGCCGTAGTAATAGGTATCTGGGGTGAACCAACCCTCCAAGTTATAGCTGACGATAGGATCATTACTACCCGTTACCGAATCTGGCAGGATACCGACCAAATCTAGCGCCTCAGCGATGCTCTGATTGTCCGCGTCTGCTGTGAGTACTTCTTTTTTGATGCCTGAATTGTCACGTAAATTCTGATACAGATCGTTTGCCGTTTTGCCTTCGATAACTTGTACTTTGACCATCGCCACTTTGGCGCCTTGCTCTAGTACGTGCAACACTTCTGCCATCGTTGGGTTCTCAGGGAG
>NZ_JBQQFC010000311.1:0-2726 GCF_052258445.1 Psychrobacter sp. T6-1 | reverse complement strand
GGCGCAAAACTGGTCGGCAATCTACTTGGTGTACGCGAGCCTGAGACCAACGGTATTTTGGTCGTCGGCTCAAACCCTGTGGCGCTGCTCGTCGCGACTTCCTTAAAGGATCAAGGTTTTGATGTCATCGTCGCGCACAACAACTATACCAACATCGCCCGCGCCCGTATGAGCGGTCTACGCACCTACTTTGGTAATCCGATCTCTGACCATGCTGACCATCATCTGGATCTTATCGGTATCGGTCATCTATTTGCCATGAGTATGGACAAAGAGATGAATACTTTGTCAGAGATTCACTATCGTCATGAGTTTGGTGAGCGTAAACTTTATCGTCTCAAATTTAGTGATGAAAAAGTCAAAAGCGAGCGCGATGATAAGCAATCTAACTTTAAATCGCAGTGGCTATTTGGCAAAGATGTCACTTACACCAAGCTTGCCAGCATGATATCCAAAAAAGCGCGCATCAAGATTACTAATATCACTGACAGCTATAGCTTTGAGCAGTACCGCGCGGATAATAAGCAGTTCGTGCCGTTATATACGATAGACAAAGAAGGTAAGCTGAGCGTCATTACCGACAAGTTTGACGGCGTAGTTGCACGCGATCGCAAACTGATTGCTCTAGTCGTCGACGATGAGGTACAACCAAAAGAAGTCGACGTCACCGCCAAGCAAATACAAGCGCGTGCTAATGCTGACGCCAAGTTTGAGGCTGACTACAAAGCGCCTGAAAAACGCAAAGAAAAAGAGCTGATCGCTGATGTCAGTGACGAGCCACTCGTTGAGGAGGCACCTGCTACCCAGAGTACAGCAGAGGCTAAAGTGATAGATCCTGAGCCGATCGCCAAAAAAGAGCCTGTCAATACGGGTAAAGGCGTCATGACAGATAATTCAGCACAGCCTACAAAAGACAAAACGATGAGTAGTAGCAATGCCAATGGTAGCGGCGCAGCACCTAGAACTAAGAGCGGTGATTTAGACCCTAATCGTCTACCTGATAGCGATGATGTCATAGATAACAAGGCAGATAAATAACCGCGTTATCTGTTGTCTATATTCTTACGTAAAAAAGCCCCAGTTCTCGATGAGTGCTGGGGCTTTGCTTTAATTGTTTATAGGTTAAAGCACATGCTAGGTAATACTGAACCTATCCTCAACCGCCTGCCATACCCGCGCGCTAACCTCGTCGCTAGTACCAGAGGCATCAATACGGCAAATACGCTCAGGATAGGCCGCCGCCAATGCCTCAAACCCCTTATATACTCGAGTAAAAAACTCAGTCGCCTGCTGCTCAAACCTATCGGCAGTGCTGCGCTTACCTGCGCGCGCCATGCCCTCATGCACTGGTAAATCCAGCCATAACGTCAGCTCTGGCAGAAGCGGGACAAACTGCTCGCTAAGCTGCGCTATTTTTGCGCGCATAAGCGGCTCACCATAGGCGCGGCCATAGCCTTGATAGGCCATCGTCGAGTCGACAAAGCGATCGCAAATGACCCAAGTACCGCGTGCCAGCGCTGGCATAATCACCTGCTGAACGTGATCGCAGCGCGCGGCAAATAGTAGTAGTAGCTCGGTGTCGTCATTGATGTCGGTAGCAGGGTCGAGCAGTATGGCGCGCAGACGCTCAGCGAATGGACTCCCGCCCGGCTCACGCGTGCGCAAGTAGTCGATACCCGCTGCTTGCAAGCGCGTACACAACTGCTCAATTGCGGTAGTCTTTCCGACGCCTTCGGTGCCCTCAAAGCTAATAAAGCGCCCTTGAGCGGATGCGGCTTGGGTAGAGGTCATTGCTGATACTGGCATTGGATAGCCTTATTGATAAAATCTGTAACGAATTTTAGAATGAATTGAACGATTGGATCAGCGCTAGCTAGATCAATGACACCAGCAAGCGCTTATACTTATTCAGGCGGCGTCTGTGATTTTTTCTCCCGCATAACTTTGAGGTACTCTTGTACCGCGCGGTTATGATCCGCCAAATTATCGGTAAATTTATGCCCGCCCGTTCCTGTCGCCACAAAGTACAAGGCTTCGCTATCTGCTGGGTGCAAAGTGGCCTCGATGGAAGCTGGCGACGGTAAGGAGATGGGCGTTGGCGGTAGGCCATCGATCTGATAAGTATTGTAGCTGGTGGTTTCATCGATATCAGCGCGGCGAATATTGCCATCATAACGGCTACCCATACCATAGATAATGGTTGGATCCGTTTGCATGCGCATGCCTTTTTTAAAGCGGTTATTAAATACCGCTGAGACTAGTGGACGCTCATCAGCAACGCTGGTTTCTTTTTCAATAATGGAGGCCATAATAAGCGCCTGATACGGCGTCTCATAAGGCAAGTCTGGCGCGCGATTCTCCCACGCTTTGGTCAGGGCTTGTTGCTGGCGCTTATACAGATCGGTGAGCACCTGCGTGTCCGTTGCGCCCTCGCCGTAATAATAGGTATCTGGGGTGAACCAACCCTCCAAGTTATAGCTGACGATAGGATCATCACTACTGGTCACCGAATCTGGCAGGATACCGACCAAATCTAGCGCCTCAGCGATGCTCTGGTTGTCCGCGTCTGCGGTCAGTACTTCTTTTTTAATACCTGAATTGTCACGTAAGTTCTGATACAGATCGTTTGCCGTTTTGCCTTCGATGACCTGTACTTTGACCATCGCCACTTTGGCGCCTTGCTCTAGTACGTGCAACACTTCTGCCATCGTTGGGTTCTCAGGGAG
>NZ_JBQQFC010000310.1:0-2736 GCF_052258445.1 Psychrobacter sp. T6-1 | reverse complement strand
GGATCATTGGCGTCGCCTTCACTCATCCAGTCAGAAAACTTTTGCATATAATCAAAGTTGTCATCATTGCCCGGCTCATCAATCCAGATAATACGCTCAATCGTTGGAATCTCAACCAAATCAAGCTGATTATAAGTCTTGTGATAGATCTCAGGACACAGCTCGCGTACCATTTGCGCATAGTCGCTGCTTTTGAAATGGCGCATAAGTACCAGCGCCGAACAGCCTAATTTATTGAGTGAGTATTGCAGCTCAAAGGTGCGGTAAGCGGGGTTAATATTGACAAGGACGATACCCACTTTGGCGGTCGCCAATTGCATCAGTAGCCACTCGCTATTGTTATGCGACCAGATGCCGATACGATCGCCAATCTCAAGCCCCATCTCTATGATGGCGCTTGCCAGCTGATTGACCTTCTGTTGTAGCTCTTTGTAGGTCCAGCGGATATTTTGATGCGAGGAAATCAGCGCCATACGATCAGGATACTTGTCAGCAATAGCATCAAAAAAGTCACCAATAGTCGCCTCAATAAGCGGCACATCAGGGCCTTTATCGTAGCTCTTAGTGAGCGGCGCATTCGCCGAGCGCTCGCCCATGTTTATGCTTGGGACATTATTAAGAATAGTATCAAAATTAGGAGTTTGAGTCATAACGAGTCCTTTCGTTGTGCTTATCTGTAGAATCTATAAGCTATTGCTAATAGAACATATATTCCACAGCTTTGTCTACCACTACTATAGCGCCTTCATTCAAGACTTGTCAATAATACCGATACGGTACGTATCATTTAAATGATTTAAGCTTTAGCTAGGGTTTGATGACTACAGGGGCCTTGATAGTCACTGTGGCGCTCACCTTATTGTCCTTGATCAAATCCATGACCAGCTCGTCCTCGCTCTCAGTGGTAACCTGCCAGTTGCCATCAGCTTGCGGCGTGCCTACGACCATGACCGAGATGGCTTTATTTTTGAGACGTATCATAGGTGGTTTGTGCTCATAACCGCTATGATCAGTACCCAAAATATCATCTGCAATCGTTGCCGCTTGCGCTCGTAATGGTGCGACATAGCGACAGGCGACCCCATCGATTGACATACAATCACCGATAGCATAAATAGGGTTTGACTGAATTTGGCTTGATTGAGCTTGCAACGTTGAGGCGTCAACGACGATACCCGTACGGCGATCAAACTCGATGCCTGCTGCAGCGGGCAACTTGTCATCAACAATGAGACCGGTACTGGCAATCACGTGATCGACGATCAGGCTAGTAGGTTGGTTTTCTGTAGACTCGCTGTTGTTTTTTAAAGACTCATAACTAAGCGTCAGCGTGTCATCATCGTTACGATTAACATTTGTGACTTGATAACCGCCCAAAAACTGTATGCCTTGCGACTCTATCGCTTTGGCAATACGCGCGGTAGCCTTTGCAGGTAGCATTTGCGCAAGTGGGGCATCGTTTAGATCAAGCAAAGTCACCTTATGACCTGCTTTTAACAAGTCCTCTGCGATCTCAGTGCCCACCATGCCAGCACCAACGATAGCAACGCGTTGACTGCCCAATCCTAGCTTTTCTTGCAACTGCCCAAAGCGCTCGATGTGATTGACATGCCAGACTAAATTCTCAGGCAAACTCTTGGGGAAGATAGGATGCGCGCCCATAGCTAGCACCAGCTTGTCATACCCCAACGTGGCATAAGCCATGTTAGCAGGGTCTGAGCGCGTGGCGGAGACCAGATGCAACTGCTGAGCGGCTGCGTCGATATCGCTGACTTGCGTATCAGCGAGCAAAGTTATATTAGCGGTTTTTGCAGCATCAGCGCCTGTTGCCCGCACCAAATCTGCTACGCGTTTGTTTTGACTGATTGCCATCGTTAGCATAGGTTTGTGATAGCGATCGCCGCTATCGGCGGTGATTAAGGTGATTGGGATGTCCTTATCTTTACTACGAATCGCATCAATCACATGCCAGCCTGCGAGGCCTGCACCGATAATAACCACGCCATTTTCGTCAAAGGACGTTTTTGCAGTCACTGTATTTTGCTCTGTCATATAAGCTCCGATTTGCTCAAATATTCTTTATCGTAAATTTGCAAGTATGATAACCATTGTAACAACAAACCAAGAACACTTGTAAGCTCAAATCATCTCTGCAAAAGATAAATGTAAAAACCTTTTAAACATAAAAAAACGCCCTTTTTAGGACGTTTTAAATAATGCTTATCATCATAATTAGTGATTTAAGATCTTTGATAAAAATTGCTGTGCGCGCTCACTTTTTGCGCCTTCAAAGAACTCATCTTTGCTACAGTTCTCAACGATGTGACCTTCATCCATAAAGATAATACGATTGGCGACCTGGCTGGCAAATCCCATCTCGTGGGTCACGCACATCATCGTCATACCATCACGGGTCAGCTCTACCATCACATCGAGCACCTCTTGAATCATTTCAGGATCAAGCGCTGAGGTGGGCTCATCGAACAGCATGGCTATCGGGTCCATTGCCAAAGCACGGGCAATAGCAACGCGCTGCTGCTGACCACCAGAGAGCTCGGCGGGATATTTAGCGGCTTGTACGGTTAACCCAACGCGATCAAGATACGCCATAGCTTTCTTTTTGGCCTCGTCCTCTTTTCGTCCCAAGACTTTGATTTGTGCCACAGTCAAATTATCGATAATTGTCAGATGCGGAAACAACTCAAAATGTTGAAACACCATGCCAACGCGGCTACG
>NZ_JBQQFC010000309.1:0-2773 GCF_052258445.1 Psychrobacter sp. T6-1 | reverse complement strand
TCAACCAAGCCCATAACTGCTAAGCGTGATAGCGGAAATAAGCTTTGCAGACCTTGCGCTTGCATCTTACTACCACCAACGCCGATCCAGATAATATCACCGCGCAAATTGTTCATCTGCGCCATAAAATCAGCGCCCAAGCTATCGCCTGAGACCTCTCCTGCGACTATCCCTATCACCAAAGGGCCTGATGCCTGATCAGTAGCAAGAGTATCAGACAAAGAACTTTGCTTAAAAGGTGTTACAGATTCTGGCATGATAGGATCCTAACCGCTATTAGATATAAGGTGGAGTTGGGTACAAACTAAAATATAGCACAAGCCATTATTGGACGCTAACCACCTAGACGCTTATACAGACTTCTAAGTGCTTAAGCGTTTAGGCTGCCATCATACGTGAGCGCAGCCCAAATAGCGAAACGCTCAAGATTTTAGGCAAACAATAATAAATTTTAAAGAATTATAGAGTATAGCGACGCCTAAAAAGACTAATATCAGCGCAAGTATAACAAAACATTGGTTTTGACATTCCAGTTATCAGTCAATTAACTACTCGTGTCCCCTTGTCAACGACTACTTTTGACCTCATAATGATTGTTCCTATAAATAAGCTAGACGATATAATCATGACAACACCAGCTACCCATAATGCAGACATTGACGACGTGAATATTGAACAATTCATCCCCCTAGTTACGCCAGCTGAATTAAAAGCTGAGCTACCGCTCTCAGAGTCCGCGTATCAAACTGTCCTAAAAGGACGTCAAACCATTCAAAACATCTTAGATGGTAAAGATAAGCGCTTGTTTATCGTCATCGGCCCCTGCTCTATCCATGACATAAAGGCTGCGCACGAATATGCCGACCGCTTGGCTAGGCTGGCAAAAGAGCTGGAAGATACCATCTTTATCGTTATGCGGGTCTATTTTGAAAAGCCGCGTACTACGGTTGGCTGGAAAGGCATGATCAACGATCCTGATATGAATGATAGCTTCGATATCGAGAAGGGTTTGCGCAGCGCGCGCAGATTGCTCATTGATCTTAATGAGAAGGGTTTACCTTGCGCGACTGAAGCCTTAGACCCAAATACACCGCAGTACATGCAAGACTTGATTAGCTGGTCAGCTATTGGTGCTCGTACCACTGAGAGCCAAACGCATCGCGAGATGAGCTCGGGTCTATCTTGTCCAGTTGGCTTCAAAAACGGTACCGACGGCGGTATGACTGTCGCCGTCAACGCTATGCAAGCGGTCAAAGCGCCTCATAGCTTCTTGGGGTTATCCTCAGACGGTCAAGTCTCTATTATCAAATCTAAAGGCAACCCTTATGCGCACGTGGTACTGCGCGGCGGTAATGGTAAGCCAAACTATGATGAGACGGCAGTAGCAGCCGCTGAGAATGAGCTTGAGAAAGGTAAAACCAGTACCAAAATTATGATTGACTCAAGTCATGCCAACTCAGGCAAAGATCCTTACTTGCAGCCCATGGTCATCAATAACGTCGCTGAGCAAATCGAAAACGGTAACACATCTATCATCGGTATGATGGTTGAGAGTCACCTAAAAGGTGGTAATCAAAAGCTCACCGAAGACTTAAGCAAGCTTGAATATGGCGTCTCTATCACCGATGGTTGCCTCGACTGGGAGAGTAGCGTAGCCGCGCTACACAATTTGCGTAATATGGTCAAAGACGTTTTACCCAATCGTTAATGAACAACAACTAACTGCCCAAATACAAAAGCCCATCTACTCGTAGGTGGGCTTTTGGCTGCGAGGTAGAAATTTTAAAGTGACACAGGATTTTCTTTGGCTTTAATACTAACGACATCTAAGCTAATGATCCCCATAGCAATGACTACCATTATTGTGCCAATAACGTCACTTACACTTAAATCAATATCAAACAACCAGACAGATAAAAGCGTTACAAATATTGGATTGAGCAAATGAAAAGCCGAAGCATATCCTGAGCCAAACCAGCGAATAAGCTGAAACCACATCAGCATAGCCGCGCCTGATATCAAGATGACTTGGTACAAGAGTGAATATACAAATATCGGTACGCTCAAGGCTTGTCCCCAAGCAAATACTGATACAAAGGGCAACAACATAACGCCTGCACTTAGATTTTGTAGTCCTGTCAGCGCCACTACGTTATGACTAGAAGCGATAAGCTGATAGTATAAGGTGCCAGCCGCTAGAGCAACTACGGATAGCAATACACATCCGACACCCCATAAAAACTCATCCGTTTGAGCAGGGTTTTGCAGCTGACTCAGTAGCGACTCTACCCCGCCCACACGAGCTACAAGCACAACGACAACGCCTAAAAACCCAAGTGTTAATGCTATCCACAAATATGCCGACCACTTTTTACTTAAATATGACTGCGCAAAAGCGGTTAAAAACGGTGTGGTAGATACTAGTAACACTACAAGCTCTGGTGATACATACTGCAAGCCTGAGTAAGATAGCCCAAGATACAACACGTAGTTAAGTAGCGCTAAAATAATGGCATCACGACACATTGAGCGACTTAGAAGTTCTGTTTTATTAGTTGATATCTTTAACTTGTGTCGCCGCTTTAATACCTGATACAGACCTAGTAGTAACATACCTGCCAATAAAAACCGCACGCTCAAAAAACTAAGCGGTGACATATAATCAACCGAGTACTTACCCGCTATAAACGCTGATGACCACAATAAACTAAAGACCACCCCAAATATCATCTTGTTCATAATTGATGTCCTCAGTGCCTAGAATCAGTGCCTA
>NZ_JBQQFC010000308.1:0-2792 GCF_052258445.1 Psychrobacter sp. T6-1 | reverse complement strand
AGTTAGCTGCCAAAAATAATAGCGCAGCGGTGCTTGAACCGACAGGCGCGCTTGATTTACTTCTAAAAGCCAATATCGATGTCGCGCAAATTGCTGATTATCCTGATACGATGGCGACCACCCTACCCGATGAGCAAGCGCGTCAACTTAGTCATTTAACCATGCAGGACTTATCCGATAATCTATATTTGCCGCAATCAGGCTTAGTCAATCCGCAAGCCCTAAAAGACGTCATTATGTCTCATCCATTCATTAGCTATCAGCAGTTAAACGTTAATGAGATCAATGAAAATAACGAGCAAGTTTATGTGAGTGGTTATAGGGATGGCGAGCAGATCAACCTTCAAGCCGACAATGTGGTCATCTGCGCCGCCTTTGAGAGCCATGCTTTAGATACTCGTATTTTCGATTGTCGCAAGATTCGTGGTCAGCTGTCATGGTTCATACCCAGTGCCGAGCAGCTTGCTAAACTGCCAAAGATACCGCTCAAGTATAGCGGCTACTGTACGCTCTTTACTGCTCAGGCAGGGGATGCGCAAATTAATAACGTTGTAGAAGGTCAACCGTATTTATTACTTGGCGCAAGTTTTGTGCGTAATGATATCGCAACCGATATTCGGGCGGGCGAGCACCAAATTAGCCGTGATAAACTGATCAAAGCTATTGCTGAGATGAATGAGGTGATACCGGCCGATACTAGCAAGTGGCAAGCGCGGGCGAGCGTTCGCACGCAAACACCTGATTACCATCCAATTGTAGGCCAACTACCTGATAGCACGCGCTTATGGACGCTCACAGCGATGGGCGCAAAAGGGTATGCTTTTGCACCGATATGTGCTGAAGCCTTAGCTGATATGATGTTAGGTGATTTTATGCCTTTATCAAGTGCATTGCTTGATAGGCTCGCTCCCAATCGTATACGCTTGCAAACGCCTTTGAATGAATAAGGATAGACCATGGCTTATCTGCAAACCACTATAACGCTACCAGCCTACGCACGCGGTATCCATATTATTACCGCCCATATCGAACAAGCGATCAATAAGCTGCTACCTGATAAAGCAAACGCAGGCTTTGTGCATCTATTCTTGCAGCACACCTCAGCGAGCCTTGCTATCAATGAGAATGCTGACCCTGATGTCCGACTAGATACCGAAGACTGGCTCAATACTATTGCCCCTGCCAATCAGTCCGAATATAGACATACCTTAGAGGGATCTGATGATTTGCCCGCGCATTTTAAGAGTATGATGCTTGGCGTCAGCCTTACGATACCTTTGGTCAACGGCGCGCTAGGATTAGGCATGTGGCAAGGTATTTATCTGTGCGAGCATAGAGATCATGGTGGCAAGCGTAAAATAATCATAACAATAAGCGCTTAATGTTTAATAGCTGTCTTTACTTAACCATAGATTTTTCTCGAATATATAAACACTACTCATTACTATCAACCAAGCTGATTGTCCTATGAAAAAACTCCTAAACCCTATGCGCTACGGCTTACTTTTTGTATTAGCGATTAGCCTCACTCTAAGCGCTTGTCAAAAAGAACCTGAACCTGAGACTCCAATCGAGGTTGAGACACAAAGCATGCCTGCTACTGCCGATATGACTACTAAGCAGCCAACACAGAACGTAGAGGAGCCAAAAGTAGACGAGCGTGAGATAAATTTGGACGCGCTCGATGATATTGATGAACTAGATCAAGAAGCAGACTTACAAGATGTTGCCCCAAATCCAGAACAAGCTGTAAAGGGCACGCAAATCACTGATGTTACATACCGTAGTGACACCGGTGACACGCTCTCTGTCATCTTTGAGACCTCAGCGAGCGGAGTGCTCAATGCTATAGTTACCCTACCTAACAGACCAAAAGTGACTCTGAGTGCGCCTGAAGGTCAAGGCAATAATCCCACCTATCGCTCTAATGACGGCAGTGTCGAGCTTATCAGTCATGGCGGCGGTAGTAGTATAGATGTGATACAAAATGGCAAAGTGACTAATTATAACGCCACTAGCGCTGAGGCAGAGGTCGTCACTGACTAACGACGACCTAGCCGCCAAACATTCCTATTAGCCATCTAATAGCCGTCCATAGACCAAGCACAACAAAGGCAATGACCAGCACCCCCAAAATATCAGGAATATGCAAGTATAGCCAAGCGATAACAGAATTACGCCAAAAGCGGCTTTGCTGCTGCTTATCCTCCAAGCTTTGATGCAAAAACGGTCTATCGATATGCATGGTATCGGTGATACCATACTCATCTTGGATATGCTGGTGGACAATCCCCAATGTCTTACGGCTTGGGCGCAAAAACACATCGATTACAGTGCCCACACCCGGAATAATACCGACGACCATGTCAGCCAGCGCCATCTGTACCGCAGGGGTCATTTTGCTTGCAGGAACGCCCAGCTGACGCCCTAATATAAACGCGTAGCTGGTGAGTGCCAGCCCCGCCAAATCCCCTGCTATTGGAATCGTCGAGAGCGCCGCATCCGCGCCTAACCCTTGTTTGGTAAAGGGTACACGCACCAGTGAGTCCATAGTATTGGCAAACTTTGCTAATTTGCGCTCAGTGTCAATCACTTGCTCGCGCGTCAGTCCTTGCTCAGCCAGTCTTAACTGAAACTCAGTCTGCACCTCATTAAGTGGTGGTTTTTTGCTAGTAAAGCGTTTAAGAGAGCTGGGTAATTTAGCCATTAAAGGTAGTCCATATACAAGATAAAGCGACTAAGGCAAAGACGTAACGTCCGACCCAAATATTAGCTAGGAATGCTTGAAAGCA
>NZ_JBQQFC010000307.1:0-2816 GCF_052258445.1 Psychrobacter sp. T6-1 | reverse complement strand
CAAGTAAAAAGGCTATTTTAGATAGAATAGCCTTTTTTTGTGGCTAGATTTTAGGTTAAAGCCTTTGGTCTACTATTTAAACTTTTGCTATGTATTTGATACTAAATACATAATACTAAACGTAACCTTTTTAAAAGCCTAAAGCTGATATTGTCTCACTTGTCTTTTAGGGCTTGAAATCGTTCAGATTAGCGCTGCCTTTTCAGATAATAAAGGTTGCACATCTTAGTTGCCGACTTACCCAACCATAGACTGTGTTGACATCTAAAAATAAAAACTCAAACAAGGTTACTTATGCACATTTACGATTTTATAGGGATAGGTTTTGGTCCAGCAAATCTTTCAGTGGCTGTTGCCCTGTCAGAGAAGGATATGTTAAATGACAACTCAAAAATCATGTTTATAGAGAGCAAGCCTGACTTTGTCTGGCACGGCGGTATGCTGATACCCGAAGCTGAGATGCAGATTTCATTTTTTAAAGATTTAGTGACGTTCAGAAATCCCACCAGCCCTTTTACCTTTATCAATTACTTAGCAGAAAATGGTCGGTTAGAGACTTTTGCCAATCTCAAAAACTTTTTCCCAAGGCGAGTGGAATATAACGACTATCTACAATGGGCGGCTAAGAAGTTTGAAAATTATGTCAAATACGCTACTAAGGTTATAAAGATCGAGCCTGTGCTTATCGAAGGTTCAGACGTCGTAGACTACTTAGCGCTACATTTGCAAAATGTCACCACTAAAGAGGCGGAGATTATATACGCCAAAGACATCTCGCTTGCAGCAGGTATCAGCAAAGTCATTCCTGAGTATATGAGTGCCAATCCTGATATCAAGATCAGTCACTCTGAAGATTTTTTGTACAGCTTAGAGACTGATTTTACTGATAAACATGCAGAGTATAAATTTGTAGTGGTGGGTTCTGGTCAAAGCGCTGCTGAGATTACCATGCATTTGGCAGATGAGTACCCCAATGCCAAAGTCGATCTTTATTTTAGAACCTATGCCCTAAAGCCTGCTGATGAAACTGAATTTGTGAACGAGATCTTTGATAGTGATACGGTTGAGACCTTTTTGACTTATAATGATGACTTTCGAGAAAACATCATTGAGAACCACAGAAATACTAATTATTCAGTCGTCGATCCTAAACTCATTAGCATCTTGTACGAACGCCTTTATTATCAAAAGCTGATTGGGGCTGAGCAGATCCAGCTGCATCAATTTCATGAATTAAAAGGTATAGATAGCGACTCAAAACAGGCAATATTTAAAGAGCTGACGGATAATAAAACGGTAAACACGGAGTTTGACGGTTTATTTTTGGCAACAGGTTACGAGATTATAGCGACCGATATTGTCAAAAACTTTGAGGAGTATTTAGTATACGATACCGAGGATCGCTTGGTGCTAGACACCGATTATAGGGTGAAAACGATTAACGCTAACTTTAAACCTAAGATATTTATTCAAGGGGCAAGTGAGCATAGTCATGGCATGAGTGAAACCTTGCTCTCTTTACTGGCTTATCGTTCAGGGAAAATCGTGACTAGACTGAGCGAGAATGATTAAGGCTTATTGAATGGAGTAGTAAAAAGTCTACATCCCCAAAACCCACTCATCATTTACTTGGTACACCTTGAAGCTTCCTTTGTCAGTGCGACTATTACCCGCAACCGTTTGCGTAATATCAGCGGTACACATATAGGTATTGTCGCCCTCAATGGTGTCGCAATTGACATTATCTACGCTCTCAAGGGTTGGCATCATGCCTGCCATCATCCCGCTCATTGCCCTTGCCATCTCATCATTGCCCGCACCCGCCATCGCATTATCCATCATGCTGCCCGCCTGCTCATACTGTGCTTCAATAAGATTTTCTACATCACTCTCAGAGGGTCCACTTGAGCAAGCAGCAAGTAGTGGCGTTAATAAAAGCATGGCAACTATGTTTCTGATATTTGTATTTTTAACATTTGTATTTTTGACATTTTTCATGATGGTCTTGCTCTTTTATCTTCGATAATTAAGTATACCTAACGCTGAGTAAAAACCAAACATAATTTCTTAGATTTAAAGCTAACCTCTCTAAACTTTGTCACTGTAAAAGCTATTGCAAATGATAACAATTATCGTTACTATATGTGCTATTAAATCGTCATTCTTATTCATGACAAGTAAATTGTCAGAAGATTTGGGAATAGTTATATGTACGTATGTATCTGCAATAGCGTTAAAGAAAAGCAAATTCAGGCGGCAATCAGCTCTGGTATCGATACACTTGATGGTCTCAAAGAGACGCTAGATGTCGCTACTTGCTGCGGCTGCTGCGAGCCTATGGTCAATGATTATATTGATGAGCATCACGCCAAGCTTGACGTTCTTGCTTATGCTGTTTAGCTCTCAGTTAGTACATGAATAGTTAGCCTATCAACCTACCTCTCCATTATCAAGCACGCTTAGCCTAGTCTATTATCTTTATGATGCTTATCCTGAACTAGAGTTTATGCATGCTATTTTCTATTTTTATTCTACTGCAAATGTCTGTTACTATTACTATCAAGTACAATTACTATCAAGATCCTGTCTGCTATCCTTGACTTAGGTCTGCTGTACACGCCCTACTAATCAAATTTTTAGTGAGTATATATTATGAAAGGTAGTCAAAAAGTTATCGATTATTTAAACTTTTTATTGGGCGGTGAGCTGGCCGCTCGTGACCAGTATTTTATTCACTCTGAGATGTATGCTGAGTGGCACTACGGCAAATTGTATGACCGTATTCATCACGAAATGGAAGATGAGACCTTGCATGC
>NZ_JBQQFC010000306.1:0-2830 GCF_052258445.1 Psychrobacter sp. T6-1 | reverse complement strand
TATAAGTATAAGTATAAGTATAAGTATAGCTTAACCTTGTTCAGAGTTTTCTAATTATCGTTGCAGTTAAAAGATACTTAGCCTGCTACTAGGAAAGATTTTGCGCAGTCTCTAAAGTGATAAAACTACGCAGTAAGTAAGGAGGCTTATAACAGTAGCGCAATATTTTTAAATGGATATTCTCGTTAAGCGTTTGACGAGCGCTTAGTGACTCTATAGATGGCGACATCGGCGAGTAAGTTTGGCGCTTGTCTGATCAGCGTCGTCATCAGGGCGCTATGAGGCTTATCAGAATCACTAACAGCAAAACGATTGATAATATCAATATCATGCTCAGCACACAAAGCCTCAAAGTCCTTAAAGGTACACAAGTGGATATTGGGCGTGTTGTACCACTCATACGGTAGCGCTTCTGAAACTGGCATGAGTCCTTTGAGCCCAAGGTGAATGCGGTTTTGCCAATGCGCAAAGTTGGGAAAGGTAATGACGGCTTCTCTTGCCACGCGCAACATATCTAATAGTAATAGATCGGGCGATTTGACCGCTTGTAAGGCACGCGCCATTACCACCGTATCAAAACTATTATCCGCAAAACGCGCTAAGCCATCGTTCAAGTCCTGCTCGACGATAGATAGGCCCTTAGCTATGGCATCGTTGATTTTGTCCTCATCAATCTCAAGCCCGTATCCTGTGACGCCAAGCTGTGTGTGCAAGTGCGCAAGTAGCTCGCCATTGCCGCAACCTAAATCCAGCACATGAGAGCCTGCGGCAATCCAGCGCTCGGCTAATTGATAGTCCATTCTCACAAGCGTGCTCCTGTACGGTTGGCAGTGATAAAGGGCGCAGTCAAAAATCCCTTTATCGCACCCATATAACGCGGAATATCGAACAAAAACGAATCATGACCGTGCGGGGCGTCGACATTGAGATAACTGACCGGTTTGCCTGTTGCCATCAGCGCATCAACGATCTCTTGTGAGCGCTCGGGTGCAAAGCGCCAGTCGGTTGTGAACGACACCACCAAGTACTGACACTCACTATGGGCAAAGGCAGCTTTTAGCGCGCTAAGCTCACGTTGATCGTTTTGGCTTTGACTGTTTTGTATCTCTGTATCTGTCTCTACGCTAGTCTCGCTATCCTCTATATGACCGCGAGTTGGGTCGAAATAATCTAAGGCTTTGGTCATTAGCAAATAAGTATTAGCATCGAAGTTCTCACTAAAGCGCTCACCTTGATAGCGCAGGTAGCTCTCCACTTGGAATTCAACATCATAGCCATACATAAATTTGCCAGACTTTAGGTCACGGCCGAATTTAGCTTTCATCGCATCATCAGTCAAATAAGTGATATGCCCAACCATGCGCGCGAGTATCAGGCCACGGCGCGGATAAGTGCCCGCTTGTAAGTAGCGCCCTTCTTTAAAGTCAGGATCTGATAGTATCGACTGACGCGCCACTTCGTTAAAGGCGATATTTTGTGCCGACAGCTTAGGAGTACTGGCGATGACCACGCAGCGCTTAAGACGATTTGGATAATCAAGCGACCATTGCAGCGCCTGCATACCGCCCATTGAGCCGCCAACGATAGCATGCCAAACCTCTATCCCTAATCGATCTGAGAGCAGCGCTTGCGTGCCGACCCAGTCTTTGATGGTGACTAGCGGAAAGTCGGGACCATAGGGCTGCGCCTCACCCTTGTCTATACTGTCAGGATTGATGGACGTCGGGCCTGTTGAGCCAAAGCAGCTGCCGATATTGTTGACACAAACGACAAAAAACTTAGCAGTATCAATTGCCTTACTAGGGCCGATCATATTGTGCCACCAGCCAGCTTTTTTATCTCCTTCGTGATAACCTGCGGCGTGATGACTGCCTGAGAGGGCATGACAAATAAGGATAGCGTTTGATTTATCTGCGTTTAGCGTACCATAAGTCTCAAATACTAAATCGAACGCTGGCAATGTACGATTGCACTCTAAAGTGAATGGCTCATCGAAGTGATAGATTTGCGGCGTGACAATTCCGACTGAGCCGACTAAACTGGCTGAAGCACCTGAGGGCTGCAGTTTATGGTCGGAATGCTCGCGAGTCATAGCGTTATTGTTCGTATCAGGGCGTGCGCTCAAAACTACCTCACAAGATGACAGGCGATAAAAAGACAGTAAAAAGGCGATCACTATCGCTATAGCCATCTATTGTATGGCGATGCGCTTAGGAGTACAACCTTCACACGCTATAAAGCGGCTATGCCTCCTATAAAAGACTACACTCATGCTACACTAACGGCAGCTTGTGACCGTATAATTTGACTGCTATTGTTAATTTATAACCTGTCCAAAGTCAAAGCGATTAAATAAAGCTTAACGATTAAAGCAGGCCCAGTGACTGTTTTGACTCCAAGCTACCCAAATCTCTGTTATAAAGTGTGCTGCTATGAAACCCAAATTGCCCCCACGTATTGCTGTTTTACTGATTAACTTAGGCACGCCAGATGAGCCGACCGCGCCTGCCGTACGCCGCTATTTGCGTCAGTTTTTGTCCGATCCACGTGTGATTGAGATTCCGCGATTTTTGTGGGCGATTATTCTCAATTTATTTGTCTTGCCGCGGCGTCCCAAACGCGTCGCTGAAGCTTACGCGAGTATTTGGGATGGAGACTCACCGATGCGTAACATCTTAAATGGTCAGGTTGAAAAATTAGAACCTCGGCTAGCAGCTGCCAATGCACCCTTTCGCGTGTCCGTTCATGCAGCGATGAGCTACGGCAATCCTGGGTTGCCTGATGTTATGGATGAACTGCGAGGCGAGGGCGTTGATCACTTTGTATTGCT
>NZ_JBQQFC010000305.1:0-2841 GCF_052258445.1 Psychrobacter sp. T6-1 | reverse complement strand
TATTCATCATTGGCAGACTTAGTAATCTTTTTGACATCTTTAGGGATATTTTTGGCAGTACCGTCAATGGTAGTGTTCTGTTTAAAAACATCACCGAATGGGTTTTGTTGCTCAAAAGGATTTGGCTGCTGACCAAAGGGGCTTTGATTGTTCATGCCGCCTTGTCCACCAAATGGGTTTTGGCCATTCATACCGCCAAATGGGTTTTGGCCACCCATCTGTCCACCCATCTGTTTTGCCATCATCTCCATCATCTTTTGCTGATTGTTCATAACATAGTTATTAGCGACATCTTTGAGCTTCTTTTGCACAGGTGGCAGTACCAGTAGCAACGCGATCAGATCACTAATGACTCCTGGTATCAACAACAAGATACCTGCGCCAGCCATCGCTACGCTTTTGAGCATTGTGGCTTCTTGCGGGCGCATGGATGGGTTCATCATGCCGCCAGCTTTCATTTGCTGCGCCATAGGATTTAGCGCCGCCATACCTTTACGGATGAGCGCGATGCCGATAACAGCGGCAATAATAAACCATATAAATACCCACCAGCCACTAATGGTCTGAGCAATCAGATACCAAATGAGCATCTCGATAATAAACCAAACAATGGCGATACTAACTATCTGACCCATAAAATGTCGTCCTGTAAAAAACTTAAAATGTAATCGTCAATAAAAAATCGTTAACGTATGATGTATATGGGGATGGCTTGCTATACTATCAAACTTAGCGCCGCATTTTAAGTGCAAAGCTGCCAAACAAAATATACGCAACACAAAAACGGACCCTTATGGCAATTATTATTGGAATAGATCCAGGCTCTCGTATGACAGGGTATGGCATCGTCCAGCAAACCGGTGACAAACTAACCTTTATTGATGCAGGTACTATTCGTACGGATACCAAAGAGATGCCCGAGCGCCTAAAGCGCATCTTTAACGGTCTCACTCGCATCACTGAATATCACATCAAATATGCTAATGAGCCTATTTATACCGCTATCGAGCAAGTATTTATGGCAGAAAACCCCGACTCAGCGCTCAAGCTCGGTCAGGCGCGCGGAGCTGCTATTGCCGCTATGGTAGCGCTGGACTTAGAAGTGTCAGAGTATACCGCGCGCCAGATTAAGCAAGCGGTCTGTGGTTATGGCGCAGCCGCCAAAGAGCAAGTACAAGAAATGGTTTGTCGCATACTGTCGTTAGATGTGGTGCCTCAGCAAGATGCGGCAGATGGTCTCGCCTGCGCAATTTGTCATGCGCACTCGAGTCACTCTATGAACAAGCTGATACTTAACAGTGCCATGCGCGGACGCGGTAGCTCCAAGAAAAAAGGACGCTGGCGTCTAAGCGAAGAGGATCTAGGTAACATACGCTAATTAATTGACTTCAGTTTGCTCAACGATAGTGTCGAGCACATAAGCATAGTTAGTGTCTGACGCATTTTGCATACTATCATTGCTAGCGTTTAGAGCATAACGGTGCAAACGTAGCACTTGATCGAACTCACTACTATGCTCATAGCCATCTATAGTGCCTGCAAACTCTACGCGCTCGCCCTCGCTAACCTTTATACCTTGATCGTCGTACACTACAGGTTTTACTTGTAAGCACACTTGCGCGCTATTATCTGTGCACGGCGTAGTCTGAGCATCTATTGCCCAAAATATCGTCTCGCCTCGACTGCCATACTTAGCTTTTGCCGTCATTTTGCCGCGCCACTGCAGAGTAACTCCATTATCAGTTATTTGAGTTAGTATCGAGCCATTGTCTTTATCATTAGTAAGCTCTAACTGATTGACCCCTTGCATTAAATCGTTCAAGCGATTTTCAACCAAATCTAAGTCAGCACATGACATTTTAGTGCTCATGCTGTTGTCGATTGTCATCTCATTGCCTTGTAGCTGATAGCCTGCACTCATCGTGTTGCAGCCGACGCTATAGATTAAGCTGTTTTTGCCTTGACGCTGGATGAACGATGCAGTGACTTGATTTTTGATATCTAAAAGTGAAGTTAAAGGTTGACTCTCATCACTGAGTGCATCTACCAAAATCCAGCGATACTGAATGAGATCATCAATCAATTTGTCTTCTGCACTACTATTATCAACAGAAGGTGCCTGTTCATCAGCTAAGGTGGTGGTATTATCAGCTGGGGCAATAGTATCATCAGACAAGTCAGTATCATTTATGCTTGAGCGCTCTACGTTTGAATCGCTGCTCTGCGCAGGATCACTACAAGCGCTAATACCTAAAGCGGCGCCAACCAACACTCCAAACACTTTATATACTGATGTCATACCGCTATCACCTTACGCAGATTCTACCTATATCGTTATAGATAAAAGTTTAAATTAATAATGGTTCAACTAAAAACTATATGAGTGATAAGAAGTACTTATTACTCATATCATCATAACTAGCAAATATTAGATTACGCTGTAAAAACTTGTTTGTTTTTCTCACAAAAACCTTACAACGTTTTAGATCATTTAAGAGTTTTATATTCCTATTCTTTAGCAGGCTTAGCTTTAGCCATATTTTTGATACTAAAGCGCTCATGCATATGCTGATAAAAAAGAGCTAAATTGTCCCCTTGTTCAGTTGGATTTACCTTGAGCGCTTTCCCAAAATCCAGACCTAAGTACAAGACAATATCTGCAAAGCTCAATTGATCACCTACTAGATAATCACGACCCTCTAAAGCTTTTTCAAAATAAGGTAGCGCTTGTAAGGCACGATTGATGGACGGCGTTACAAAATCGGCTACCTGCTCTACGCGCTCAGCTTTTGAGGGGTGGCTGTGCTGGAAGGCTAACATAAAGTTGTAGAGCACTTCAAA
>NZ_JBQQFC010000304.1:0-2841 GCF_052258445.1 Psychrobacter sp. T6-1 | reverse complement strand
GTATTGGGATGTATCTGGCCTATCCAGCCGATGTATTTATCATCGATATACAGCTTAGCGCTTTGTCCTGGATGCAAAAAGGATAGCTGACTGCGCTCATAGCGAATGCGCGCTTTGTCAATTTGCGCTGGTAATAACTGCTCAATATCGTATTTGATATCATAAAAGTCTAAAGCACGGTTTTGATACGCTTGCTCATCCCAAACATCACCTACAGCCACCAGGGCAATACTTGGCGTTTGAACCAAATCGCTAACACTTTGACCGACAAAACTTAAACCCGTCTCAAAAAAACGTACACGTGGCTGCTGACGATTGAGGTTATATTGCACACAAGGTAATAAGCTGGACAGCAAAGTACGGCGCATGACGGCTAAGTCGCTAGAGATCGGGTTAGCAAGAGCCAACACTTCTCCTAATGCTTCATCATCAAGCACCGCTTCTAATTTTGCATCACTAAAGCTAAAGCTAATCGCTTCCATGTAGCCATTATTAACGAGTGCCAGCTTCATCTCATGCGTAAGATCTGCGGTATCGTCATAATCCATACTCACTTGTAAGTGCGGCAAGACGCTTGGAATATTATCATAACCATAGATACGAGCGATCTCTTCGATTAAATCCTCGCGGATACTCATATCAAAACGATACGAGGGCGGCGTGCAGATTAGAGCATCTGCTTGCTGCTCTACCTCAAACCCTAATTGGGTCAGGATACGCACCATGACCGCAGGCTCAATCTCAATACCGATGACATCACGTACTTTATTAATTGGCAAAGAGATGGGCGCACGTGCTGGCAGGTTGTCGCTACTTTCTGCTTTTACGATGTGTCCTACTTGAGAGCCTGTGACACTGGTAATCAAATCAGTAGCACGTGCCAAAGCAAGCGCTGGCAATTCAAAATCGACACCGCGCTCAAAGCGTTGTGAGGCATCGGTATGCAAACCAAAACGGCGCGCGCGTGCAGCGATGGCTAATGGATTAAAAAAGGCACTTTCTAGGACAATATTGGTGGTGCTATCAGTAACAATGCTACGCTGACCGCCCATGATACCCGCGAGTGCAAGCGCGCCTTTATCATCCGCAATAAGCAGCTCATCACCGGTTAAAGTAATGGTTTGTTCATTGAGTAAGGTAATCGTCTCTTGTGGCTGTGCTAAACGTACCACAATATCGCCTTCTATCTTATCAGCATCAAACGCATGTAGCGGTTGACCGAGTTCCATCAATACATAATTGGTCACATCAACCAAGAAGTTATGCGAGCGTAATCCCGACTGTACGAGCGCATCAGTCATCCATTTCGGTGTATCGATGCTACGATCAATGTTACTAATTGATTGTAAGAGATAGCGTGGGCACGCCTCAACTGCGCTCACCGTTACGGCTGGCGTAGTATGATCAGTATCGTTATCCGTCAATGCGCTGTTGGCAGGAATCTCTGGCTGCTGCATAGGCAAGTCATTAATGACTGATATCTCGCGTGCAATACCACGTACGCTAAAGCAATCACCGCGGTTTGGCGTGATAGAGATATCGAAGATTTGATTGTCTAAACCTAAGTATTCACGGATATCCGTACCGACTGGCGCATCAGCTGGTAGCTCAAGCAAACCGTCAATATCGTCAACCAAATCAATTTCAGATGCACCGCATAGCATACCGTTAGAATCGACACCACGTAGGTTGCCATTTTTAATTTTAAAGCCTGCTTTACCATTACTGGCGTCATCGCTTGGCAGTATGGCACCAACGGTTGCGACAGGCGCTTTCATACCGACAGTGACATTGGGCGCACCGCAGACGATCTGTAGCGGCTTAGCACCGCCAATATTGACCTGCGTGACGCGCAATTTATCAGCATCAGGGTGTGGACGGATACTGATAACTTCGCCAACGACAACGCCTGAAAAAGCACGGGCAACCGCAAAACGATCATCAATCTCAAGCCCTGCCATAGTGAGTTGTTCGGCCAATTGCTCACTGCTATTGTTGGGGTTTACCCACTGACGTAGCCACTGTTCGCTAATTTTCATAAATATCTCGGATTGCAATTTATAATAAAGATTTTGAATTAAGGGTTGGCACATTACCTTGTTTTATAAACAAGGAGCACCTGTCATATCAACATTAGCCAAACTGTTTTAAAAAGCGTACATCGTTTTGGAAAAATAGGCGCAAATCATCGATGCCGTAATACAACATGGCAAAGCGCTCAATACCCATGCCAAAAGCAAAGCCAGTATATTTGTCGCTATCAATACCGCAGTTGGTCAGCACTTGTGGATGCACCATGCCGCAGCCCATAACTTCAAGCCATTTGCCATTATCATCTAAGATATCGACTTCAGCTGAAGGCTCAGTAAATGGGAAGAATGACGGACGAAAACGCACAGTCAATTCTTTAGCAAAAAATGCCTCTAAGAACTCACTAATCAAGCCTTTTAGCTCAGCGAAGGTACTTGACTCGGTGACCATAAGGCCTTCTAACTGATGGAACATCGGCGAGTGAGTTTGGTCTGAGTCATTGCGGTATACGCGGCCTGGGCAGATAATCCGAATCGGCGGCGCTGTCTGCTCCATCGTACGAATTTGCACCGGACTGGTATGCGTGCGTAATAGATAGTGCGCATCAAAATAAAACGTATCGTGCATGGCACGCGCTGGATGATGCGAGGGAATATTGAGTGCTTCAAAGTTATAATAATCGCTCTCAACTTCAGGGCCTGTAGCCACATTGAATCCCGCTTGTACAAAATACTGCTGCATACGCTGAGTAATCATCGTCACCGGATGCAGATGGCCTTTTTGAGCGCCGCGAGCTGGCAAAGTGATATC
>NZ_JBQQFC010000303.1:0-2854 GCF_052258445.1 Psychrobacter sp. T6-1 | reverse complement strand
AGAAGAAGTAGTTTGAATATACTCTATGTCTTATAAATAAAAAACCACTTCAACCTAATAGCATGGTTGAGGTGGTTTTTTTGTAGCTCTAAATTAGTTATCCGCTTTAGGAAAATGAAAAGCATGGTAAAATCAAGTATGAGTACAATATTATATTATTACTTGAATGAGCCACAGCTAGTGCGTAATTAGTCGATATAATTAAAATGGATATATAAATGCCTGATAGTAGAGTCAAAGAAAGTATCAATGTTGTTATTACAGACTTAATGGATAGAGTGATGGATAGGGTTCTCAATACAGATCCTTTTATTAAAGAAGAACATCACTCTAAAAAGCCTCTATATGCAGCATTAGTGCCAGATGAAATTTTCAAAGGCTCTCATTTTGAGAGACGGTTTGTTACTCCATTCGGTGGTGTGTGGGAAAAATTAGCTGAAGTAGTAGCAAATGAATACCATGGAAATTGTGAAACAGGAGAACATATCACTGGAGAAATTGGAACAGAGAGGCTTAGAAGAATTCAAGAAGTTTTGAACAAGTTAGAGCATAAAGGGAAAAAGGGTAGACAGTTACCCGATTGGAGCCAAGAACTAAAGTATGTATTAGAAGGTAAAGGAAAGCTAATTCCAACCACAGTAGTTTGTGATGTTTCAATAAAGAGTAATGTTACTAACAAAAAGTATGCTTTTGAGATTAAGGCTCCTCTACCAAACAGTGACCAGACAAAAGTTAGTAAAGAGAAAATTTTTAAATTATTGGCAATGCAACCTCCAAAAGTAGATTATGCTTTCTTTGCTCTTCCCTATAACCCTTACGGAAAAAAAGAAAATTATAATTGGGCGTTTCCTAAAAGATGGTTTGATATGAATAACGATGAGTGCGTATTAATTGGAGAAGAGTTTTGGGATCTAATAGGTGGTAATGGCACATATAAATTATTCATTCAAGAAGTCAACTCATTAGGTAAAGAGTACAAAGATAGAATTTATCGCGAATTCCTAGGTATTGAGCCACCAAGAAATGTTGAAGAGGATGTTTTGTATTAAAATGAAGATGCCAAGATTTACATTTATAGATTTGTTCTCAGGGATTGGTGGTTTCAAGATGGCCTTTAATTCTAATAATGGTAAATGTTTAGGCTTTAGTGAAATAAATAAAGACGCTATTGAAGTATATTGTCACAATTACCAAATTGATGAAAGCGCTAATTTTGGTGACATTCGAAATATTAAAAGCTTACCGACTCACGATTTGTTAACTGCTGGAGTTCCTTGTCAAAGTTGGTCAATAGCTGGCAAAAATCTTGGATTCAATGATGACCGAGGACAGCTTTGGAACGATACACTTTATTTGCTTAATCAGTCACGACCTAAAGCTTTTATTTTTGAGAATGTAAAAGGACTAGTTGACCCGAGAAATAGATCAGCACTGAATTACATACTAAAACGTATTGAGCAAGCAGGTTACTATGCAAATTATTATGTTATTAATTCGCATGATTACGGTGTAGCACAAAACCGAGTTCGTATATATATTATAGGATTCCGTGAAAAGCAGTTTTACGATAGCTTTAACAGACCTGAAATTATTGAGAAAAAAACTGTACTGGCAGATATATTAAATGTTGAAATCCCTAAATTACAGAAAGTAGTTGAACAAACTGACCTATTTGGTTTCAATACTAATACTTCTAAAAGCATGAGTCTTTCAAGCAAAAATGGTTTTAACGACTATTTTCTATTTAATGATTTGAGGAATGGTGAGACTACAATTCATTCATGGGACATCTTAGACACAACGGAAAGACAAAAAGAAATATGTTTAATACTACTTAAAAATAGAAGAAAGAAACAGTTTGGCTTACTGGATGGTAATCCCATTTCATTACTACAATTTCAATCAATCGACCCTAGTATCTCTAAAAATGAGTTAGATAGTTTAGTAGACATGGAAATACTTAAACTCATCCCATACTCATTTGAAATTGAAAGTCACAATATCAAAGATTTAAGTGAAGACGAAGTTGAAGTTTTAAAGAGGGCTAAGAATAATATGCTCCACTTAGATGAACTAAAAATGGGTAATAAGTCAAAAGTAAAAGTTAGTTCTCTAACAAATATGCTTGAAACACTGATCAACAAGGGGAATTTAAAGTGTGTAGAAGAGAGATACGAATTTAAAAATACTAAAATAAGTAGTGGAATCAATGGTATAAACCGAATATTTTTACCAACTTCTGACGTTTTTCCAACTCTTGTTGCTAGTGATACGAATGATTATGTTGCTCTAAAAGCTATACCTGCTGAAACTAACGAAAGTTACAAGAGGAAATTCTTGAAAGAAATATACTTCGAAAATGAGTATAGGAAAATTACAAAAGAAGAGGCGTGTCAGATTCAAGGTTTTCCAAGAGATTTTGAGCTACCAGAAAGTCGTTCACGATGGATGAAACTAATTGGTAACAGTGTATCAGTTCCAGTCATTGAATCATTAATCAAAGCTATAATCTCAACAAAAGTATTTGATTAGTAAAATTTGATAACAGTATAATATGGAAAAATCCCAATGCTTTTGCGTCAGGATTTTTTTATTTAAGATTTATGAAAGATAATTTATTTCAGTCATCTAACAAATCCATTTTCTTCGCCGCTTCATAGATACCTGTCGAGCGATTGCCTGTGCGACAAAATATCAGCATGGGCTGCTCAGCTTGATTAAAGAAATCTGCAAACTCCTCGACGTGATTTTGATTAAGCTCACTACCTGCAAACGACACCTCTTTATATGCAAGTCCCGCTTCCTTAGCAGCCGCTTCAATCTCAGCGCTGGTCGGTTGACCTGGCTCTTCGCC
>NZ_JBQQFC010000302.1:0-2867 GCF_052258445.1 Psychrobacter sp. T6-1 | reverse complement strand
GTCAATGAGCTGCGCAGTGGTACGCTAGGCCATATTACGCTTGAAACACCCAAAATGCGCGAGGCGGAGCTATTATTGGTAGAGGAGTTACGCGCACAAGCAGAAGCGAAAAAAGAAGCCAAACTAGAAGAAAAACGCTTGCGTAAAAAGCGGGCAAGGAAGAATCGGAAGTAGCTTTAAAGGGTCATTTCGACAAAGTAGCCACTCCCGCTTTTCGCTTCTATCTGTCAGTCTGATTGAGGCACTAGCTTAGGTTTGATGTGTCTCTTGCTCCGCGTAGCCCCCTCAAAACCTAGCTATTGCAACTCACTCAAACCGTCAGTATATCCGCGTCAATCGGGGCTAGCGGTGACATCACGATTTTTTCACTATCGACCGTAAATGTAGCGTGCACTCCCTCCTTTAGCGCAATTACCTTACTCAAAATATAATTGATATTTGTTTACTATTCTGATTAACTATTGAGTCTCTAAGCAATATTTTATGCAAGTCCATTTAATGAATTAACTCTTAAGACCATTCTTTAGGATAACATTATGGCAGCTTATATCACAGTAGGCGCAACCACTACGCACGGCGGCGAAGTCATTACTGGATCCCCACATACGACTCACAACGGCGTTCAAGTCTCACGTAAAGGCGATAAAGTCGTCTGTAAAAAGTGCAAAAAACTCACTACTATCCTCACGGGCGACCCTACTTTTATTGTAGACGGCGCACCGATCGCACGCGGCGGTGATGTGACAAGTTGCGGTGCTACCCTCATCGCTATTCAGCACTCATTTGTGGAGTCGGACTTTGAGGTAATGGGCGTTGAGCAGCCTGCGCCAATGTTTGAACAACCAGCACCTTTGGTTTTTCCTAAGTCAGATCCTGAGGCGGTGTTTGCAAGCTTTACAGCTCCTGATGAAAGCTCTGAGACAGTTATATCTGATGATGATTTATTGATTTGGGTCGAAGTATCTACTAAACAAGCATTGGAAGACGGTGGACTTTGGGCAGGTCCTAATACAGGTAAAAGTAAATTAGATACAACTAAATTTTACCTTGGAGGAGATAAAGACTTACAAAAAGCCTTTGATGAAATTATATCTACCTCTCATGGCCAGTACATAGTATCAGTGATACAGAATGACGATAGAATTCTTGGCGTTACCTTAGGAAAGGGTAATGGTGTATTTGGTCAAACTATACCTAAAATGACATCTGAAATTATCAACGAACCTGAATGGTGGGCAATTTGGAAACAAACAGAGAGGGTTGATAAGGTTATTATGGATGTAGAGATTAATATGCAGGATGAAGATCCTTACTTTGTACGTGCAGATCGTGCGGATGGTAAAGGTGTCTATAAACCTAACTTAACAGAGGTTCTTGCACATGAACTTGGACATATAAAGAATTATAGCACTCACGGTAAACTTTTCTACAACCATTTATCAATAGTCCATCAAAATACTATTATGAGGCAATTATACAAAAATTCTATTGTTCGTCATCCAAACGCAGAGCATGGAGGAAGTTTTGGTAATTAAATCAATTATACTGTTTTTGTTCTTTTGCTTAGCAGTTGCTTGTAGCAGTGAAGTTAAACAACCATTTAGTTCGGATTATCTGTACAGTGCAGATCCTACAGCTGATGCTCTGAAAGCGATTTCAAAGGGTAATTTACACGTTTATGCCACTTACAGTGGTGGTCCCTACACTCCCGAAATAAAGCGAGGATGCGTTAGCGATGACGATATTGTTCCAATAATAGGAACTACACATGGATATGAAAATTATAAGCAGCATCAATTCAACATCTTGGCAGATTTATACGCTAAATACTATAATTTTCAAATTAAAGCTTATCTCATTAGAAACGGAGATAAATGTTTGAGCTGGGCAGACTAAATTTATTAGTCACTACAAAGTCATTTTTACTACATTAAATACTTTACCGACTTTGTTAAAAGGATTTAAATGCTTATAGGTCACCTATCGAAGTCATTTATATCTTGTCTTATATTACCTATCTGTTCGTTACTGATAGTAGGTATTTTTTGCTGCTTTAAATCTTTTTTATGCTTCTGAGATTGGCTTATGTAGAGTATGGCCAGCGCACTAATGAACACTCATTACCTCCTTGCATCAACTCTCATTACACCCCATAAATGACCTTAGTCATCACCTACAAAATATTATTTTAATTCATAAGGAATACGCTTGCCTACTCCCTTCTCTCAGTCTGATACCGCTCTAAGCACCTTCGCCCCGCACCTTCTAAACTGGTTCGAAACCAGCGGTCGCCACGACTTACCTTGGCAACAGCATCAAACCGACACGCCCAATCCTTATATCGTTTGGTTATCTGAAGTCATGCTTCAGCAAACGCAGGTGAAGACCGTCCTGCCCTACTTTGCACGTTTTATGGACTCGTTTCCGACAGTACATGATTTAGCGGCAGCGGACTGGGAGGTGATCGCTGAGCATTGGGCAGGTATGGGTTATTACGCTCGCGCGCGCAACTTGCACAAAGGCGCGAAGCAATTGGTTGAGGTTATCGATGAGACTGGCAGTTATCCGCAAACTCTAGAGGGTTGGGAGGCAATATCAGGCGTTGGTCCGTCAACAGCTGGCGCGATTATGGCAATGGGACTCCATAAATATGGCGTGATCTGTGATGGTAATGTCAAACGGGTACTGACGCGCTGGGCTGGTATAGAAGGTGATATTACCAAATCCGCCACGACCAAAGAGCTGTGGGCATTGGCAGAGCGCTTAACCCCAAAGGAGCAGTCAGGTCTTTTTGCGCAAGCGATGATGGATATGGGCGCAACGTTATGCGTGCGCCGTAGTCCTGCTTGCTCGTTATGCCCGTTAAA
>NZ_JBQQFC010000301.1:0-2877 GCF_052258445.1 Psychrobacter sp. T6-1 | reverse complement strand
GATAGCACGCTTGCAGATACTATCGAGACCATGACGGTTTATGATCCAGATTCTGAGCGCTATGAAGATATAGAATATACCAGCATTGATGAAGTCGTCAGCTGCTATTCCTACTCACGTAAAACAGGTGAAAAGATCACTCAAGTGGCACTCAACGATGTCAGCCGCGCTCTAAGTAATAGCGGTCAGTTTATCTGGCTCGGTCTTTATGATCCCAGCCTTGAGACCATGATAAAGGTACAAGACGCCTTTGGACTCCATGAGCTGGCGATTGAGGATGCTTTTGCCGATCATCAGCGCGCTAAGGTTGAGAACTATGATAATGACATGGTGTTCGTCGTTCTGCGTACTGCCAAGTTAGAGGACAACGTCATCCGTTACGGCACTACTGCGATATTTATGGGCAAAAACTATCTGATTACCATTCGTAATGGCCCCTCAAATTCCTACGCGCCTGTGCGCGAGCACTGCCATCGTCGCCCTGAGAAACTGCGTATGGGGCCTATCTTTGTTTTGCATGCCATTCTCGATTTTATCGTCGATAACTATATGCCTATCACCGATCGCTTAGGGCAGTATCTGCGCGAGCAAGAGCGCTATGTCTTCACTTATGAGTTTAACAAAAGCACACTAAAAAACCTCTATGAGCTCAAATCCCAATTGGTACATATGCGCGCCATTATCTTGCCCGTGCAAGATATCTGTAGCTTTTTTATTAATCACAAAAAGAGCGAGCTGGTCTCAGGCTTCTCACAAGCAGCTAAACCCTACTTTCGTGATGTGAACGACCATCTATTACATTCTTTAGACGCCATTAATGGTCTCAATGAGATGCTCAGCGTGGTGATGAATACCTATATGGCCATGGTCAATATGGGACAGAATGAGGTGGTGCGTAAGCTGGCGGCTTGGGCGGGTATCTTGGCAGTACCAACGGCTATTGCGGGTATCTATGGCATGAACTTTGACTTTATGCCAGAGCTACATTGGAAGTACTCTTATCTGGTCATCATGGGACTCATTCTTGCACTGTGTAGTTATCTGTACTACAACTTTAAAAGGTTAAAATGGTTATAGAGCATTATATAACACAGCACTACCTACTATAGCTTAGCCAGCTGTATAATTTTTAGAAGCCCTTATTTATGATCAGATTTCGGCTCGTTATTTGAATTTTGAGCATTTTGCGGCAGTAGTGTTTTTAGTGTTGTATCTGTATGTTGGCGCTGAATATTATCCTCTGGTCGACCAAACGTTTTTGCCGTCCACGTTAGAACGACAATAGACGCGCTCAACGCCAAGATAGCTATAGAGATGGTTGCCAGTAGCCATAGATGAAAGTAATCTGATACAGCCTGCACATCAACTACTAAGTGTCGTGATAAAGCGGTAATCGCAATGAATATCAAAAACTGAACAGGCAGACGATGGGTTTTAAAATAAATACCGATCATAGCGAGTAGCTCAAGATAGATAAATAGCATTAAAATATCTTTCAAAGCCGCTGAACCTTTTTGAACAATATAAATAAACTCTTTGCCTGCAGTCCAGATGACTACCACACTGATCAAAAACAATATAATGTAATGCGCAACATCTAAAAATTCTCTGCCGATACTTTGTAGTCGCTTATGAATATCTACATCTCTTTTAGTCATTTCAGATTCTACCTACTGGTAATGATAGTTTAAGTGAGTACATTCTCAAACGTTTTAGGTACTGGCGATCAGTGTAGAAATGCTCAGCGAAAATTTAATACGTTTACACTTTGAGTGCCAACCCTGCTGATTTTTCAGCGGCCTCTACTGTTTGGCGAATAAGGGTATTGATAGTCATCGGTCCAACGCCGCCTGGTACTGGCGTGTAAGCACTGGCTATTTCTGCTATCCCTTGCATTTGAATATCTCCAACGCCGCCGTCATCTGTTGGATGAAAGCCTGCATCAATAACAACCGCGCCTGCTTTTATCCATTCTGATTTGATTAGCTCAGGTACGCCTACTGCACCGACGATGATATCAGCGCGCTGTACATGAGCGGCCAAATCCTGCGTTCTAGAATGACAAATCGTCACCGTACAATTGGCATTTAATAACATCATCGCCATCGGCTTACCTAATATGGGGCTACGACCTACGACCACCGCTTCGCGACCTGCCAGCTCAATATTATAATGCGCGAGCAAATGCATGATGCCTTGGGGCGTACACGAGCCGTAAGCAGGCTGCTGCATGCTCATACGACCAAAGCCCAAACTGGTCACGCCATCGACATCTTTTGCTAGTGCGATCTGCTCAAAACAGGCGCGCTCATCGATATGCTCAGGCACTGGATGCTGAAGCAAAATACCGTGGACATCAGCGTTGTTATTAAGCTCATCAATCTTTACCATCAGCTGCTCAGTCGTCGTCTCACTTGGCATCTCAACACGGATAGAGTCCATCCCGACGCGCTTACAAGCATTGCCTTTCATACGGACATAGGTGGCAGAAGCAGGGTCGCTTCCGACTAATATCGTCGCAAGGCTTGGCGTGCGTCCTGTCTTGGCTTTGATCGCTGCAACGCGGGTCTGTAATTGCTGCTCTATCTCTTTGGCAAGGGCTTTGCCGTCCAAAACAGTAGCAGAGTGAGCGGTTGACGACGCTTGAGCAAGTGACATGATAACTCCAATAAAAAAGCGAAAAAATAAGGACAGCGCGCGTAAGTATCTTACATGCCTGTCCTTTGCTTAATAAGTCTCTGTGTATATCTAGTATTGTACCTGCCTACGCGCCAAAATCCTAGAGCGTGTTGAATGGTTAATACCAATACAAAAAAACGGCCTAATAATAGACCGATTCTTTATCGCAATTTCAATAATTTACTTGGCGTTTTGATA
>NZ_JBQQFC010000300.1:0-2886 GCF_052258445.1 Psychrobacter sp. T6-1 | reverse complement strand
TTAGTTAAGAGAGCATTTTATGAAGCGCGCTGATCAACTACAACCGCTATCTCGCCAGCATCATCTGGGTCTTAACTTGTCTCGTCATGCTAAACAATGTCTTGACATGCCGCAAGATATTGACAAACATTGGCAAAACTTGACCACTTATCTCAACGAGATGCAAAGTCATTTTGAGAGTGCAGATCATTCAATCAAGGCGGCGTTGCAGCCTTATAAGGATACTAACCCTAAGGTAGCAGCCGTACTGGCTACGCTTAATGAGCAGCAGCGCGCCTTGCGTACATTCATGACTGATATCCCAAACGGGCAAAAGCTGCATACCGTTACGGCTAAACAAGTCAGGGAATTGGGCAACTTATTGTATGATCACATGCGTTTTAAAGAGCGTGAGCTATTTCTTATTGCCCAAGAGTTTTTAAATAATGAGCAGCTCGATAATATTTATGACGCGAGCGCAGATAATGTTAAACGTATAGATGAGAATCGCTAAACTCCAACGATGTGATGACGGCTAGGATCTGTCTTAATAGAAATGTTTTTAACAACTGATAGCGGTAAATAATCCTCGCTGACATGCGCTTTTGGATAAGTTGTAGCTATCCAGTCCCTATAATTATCTACCGTCAATACTTGGCAATATACTAAGTACAGCACCTGTAGCGCAATGCTACGCGAAAATCCCATGATGCAATGAAAATGAATGACAACTCCTGTCTCACTTGCCAATGCTTTGTCTGCTTCTATTTTTTTTATTTGTTTAAATAGCTCAATCATCTCATCGCTATCAATGTCTACAAATGATTGTAGATCTAAGATAGGAAAGTAAAGGTAACATAAATTTGCATTGGTATGATCAGTCAATGCTTTTTTGGCAGGTGAGTAATGACTATTGGCTTCTACCGCGCAGTCAACGATTATGACAGTTTGGCTGTCTAAGGCACTATAGAGATTATGACTTAGCACATTGAGCACTTTAGCGCTGGCAACCGAATATATACACTTATATTCTGATAAATGATGCGGCGTCTGCTTGGCTTTTTGCGGATAAACACTATAGCGCTGCACGACATACCACATTAGATAATAACCACTTAACACGGGTGCAAATGCTACCCATGCTTGCGCATTCAAGCGACCTTGCTTATCCTTTTTAAACCATTTTTTAACATGATTAGGATACTGATAAAGCCAAGCTAAAGATAAGAAGCTCATAAGCCAATACCCAGCTAATAGCAGGCAGATTATCTCAATAAACTCATTTCTCTGACGACTCAATAGATAACCGAGTACAGATAGGAGTATAAATCCCGATACGGCAACGGCTACATACTTTAAAACGAGGTTATTTCTAAGGTTATTTGCAAGCCATATAACAGATGCGGCGAGTAAACAGCCACCAATGATATCTAAAACGTGGTGCTGATAAGTAAATACAGTAGAGACGATGATGAGGCTACAGACTACAAACAGTAGCGCTCGATAAATAACGGAGCGATAAACTTCCCATAGAGTAGCGCCCAGCACCAGCGCGTAAGCGACATGCAATGATGGCAGCTGATTAAAGGGCTTGTCCGTAAGGCCTAAAAACTGATAGCCAAAGCGCGTCCAATCAGTAGGCAGAGGACGCACAAAACTAAATCTTGCTGGAAACAGGTAAAAAATCAGGCAGCCTAAGACAGTTGCTAAAATCAATCGGCGCGTAAGCAAAGATAATTGCCAAGGCGTTTTTACCACAAAAAAACTGGCGCAAAACAGTAAAATCGACCAGCTATAAGGCACGATCATCACAGGTATAAAGGGTATAAACGTATCAAGCGGCACTGATAACTCATAAATAGTCTTGGGGACTAGGCTAAAGGTAAGGTGCTGCTGAATATCGTCAAATAAAGTCTGAGCATAAAAGTTGGTCACCGTATACAAAAGCGCAAATAGCCCCAAAGCTATAGTCAATGAGAGTCGCCTCGTTTTTTTCTGTACCTTGTTTAGGCTCATAGCATCCTATGGTCAGTTCAATGTAAAAATGATACCGTAAGATTAGGATGGTTTTTGCAGCATCAAGCGGCGTAGGCACAGCATGCTAGACAAAATTATTCTAATCTTGCGATGTTCAACGTATTTATTTTAAACGTATTCATTTATTTGATATCAACTATAGTTATTTTTACAAGTTAAAGACACTCAAAACAAAACTACTATTCGAGATTGCAATTGATATTGACATAATTGCATTACGAAAAATACTGATATTAGAAGGTGGCGTTATGGGTCAAATCAGCGAGTGGGTATTGTCTATTATGGCCAAGTTTGGTTATTTTGGCATTATCTTTGCAATGTTTGCCGAAAATGTCTTTCCGCCGATACCGTCTGAGGTCATCATGCCAGCGGCTGGTTTTGCCGCCTCCAAAGGGGATCTTAGCCTAGTCTTGGTGATTTTGGCAGGGACACTTGGCGCGGTACTTGGCGCATTGCCTCTATACTATTTAGGGCGAGTATTTGATCAAGAGCGTCTGGCAGCATTTACCGACAAGTACGGCAAATTTGTATTCGTAAAGGCGCAAGATGTGATGTCCGCTAATGACTGGTTTGATCGTCATGGCAAAATGGCGGTATTTTTTGGGCGGATGGTGCCAGGAGTGCGCTCACTTATATCTATACCTGCAGGTATGAATAAAATGGCAATAGTGCCATTTTTAGCATTAACAGCATTGGGATCAAGTATTTGGACAACGGTATTAACTTTAGCAGGCTATTACCTGGGTCAAAACTATGAGATTATTGAAGGCGTACTTGCCCCTTATTCTAAGATAATAGGTATCGCAATAGTGATTGTGATCATTGGACTGGTGATTAAACGACGTTTAAATGACCAATAATGATAATAAT
>NZ_JBQQFC010000299.1:0-2901 GCF_052258445.1 Psychrobacter sp. T6-1 | reverse complement strand
AAACGGCTTGTTGGTCTCGTTGGCGCTTTGACTAGTCGCCTCTGTATTTGTAGTATTCATCTATCTTCCTTGATAAGCAGTGTTCGTTATCGTTAATCATAGCATGGCTTGTTTTTTATACAACTGAATCAGGTCTTATAAAAAATTAGTAATACTATAATTTCAAACTAAATTATACCTAGGTGATCCTCTCATTTTGCTTTATGAAATAATCCAAGATAGTAAGATTCATTGAATGTTGAGACATTGAAGCTATTTTATAAAGCGGATTTGTAAATTCAAATTAAAATATAAATCCTCACCTTCTTGATAAATACTGCCAAAAGTATATCTTGTCGTGCTTGCTGTTTCTAGTTTGGTATTAGTAAACAAATAGTCCTCAAAGTCATTCCTATTATAAAGGTGATAGCAAAGTACCTCGCCATCATCTTTAACCACCAAGTACCCGCCAGTAGCATCATATTTTCCAGTCCAAACCTTAGCAGGTGTTAGACCTAATGCCATATCGGTAAGCATCTTTTTTACCTTGTAGGTGTAAAAACGGTGTTCATTTGAATTATCAAAGCCGATAGGGTTTGAGTTTTCTATCAGTTGAACCAAGTCAGCTACAGTAGATGAGTCTTTAGTATAAAAACTAAGAAGCATCTCACTGATTATTTGGGGCAAAAGGCTATCAATTAATATGAGGTTATTTGAAAAGGTGCTATTTAAGATTTTATCAAACGTCAGAATACCACCCAGTATTTTTATTTTTGCGACCCTGTCTATAATTTTTTTGCGACCCTCAATGGCGTTTATTTCAGCTAATTGAGTGCTTGTTAACCCATTAACTTTATAGCGAAAGTTTGTAGTTTTCCCGGCGTTTAATAAAGTCGAGGGGCTGCCAAGCTGCGATTTGATACTAAAGCCAAGGACAGGTTGTTGATTGGTTTTTTCATCGTGAATCACGATGGTGATATCGGTTTTTTGAGTGGATGATGCTTTTAAAGATTTACAGTGGATTTGCTCCATAAACGCTTCTATTTCTGGAATAGCAAAAGTAGTGTTTTTAAGTTTTTTATTATTTAGAACTTGCTTAAGAGTTATCTGTGCTTTTCGCGTAAATTCTTCGGCAGGTAATCTCAATAGCTCTTTTCCATTTGAGGATATGAATACTATGTTTTGATTGATTTGGTATTCAAAATCTCCGCTTGCTTCTGTTCTTAAGACTTTGATTACTGGGTAAACGATATCTTCTAGCTTTTCCAGCGATTCGTTACCTGCATAAAGTTTTTCTTCACCTAACACTTTGAGGAGGGTATAAATCTCGCTCCATTCACCGATATTGCCTTTTACCGTCATTGTATTTCCAAAGTATTAAGTATTTGTTTAGCGGTTGCTTGAATAGCTGGAACTGCTACCGAGTTACCAAACTGTTTATACGCCTGAGCATCTGAAACCACAAGTTTATAACTGTCTGGAAAGCCTTGAAGTCTTGCCCATTCTCTCGGTGTCATTTTACGGACACCCTCACGGTTTACTTCACCTTTGATATTAGTGACGGGTGTGAAGTTGGTTAATCTATTGTCTAATACTAAATTACGTTCTCGTCCCATGCCACCACAAACGACTGCATTGGCAATACCGTCATTGTTTAAAATTTCATAACCAAAACCATTACCTTTATCGGCATGTCGTTTTTTATGTTCTACTAATGTAGATAGATATTGTTTGGATAGATAGTATTTAACAGACACTTCTTTTTCTTCAATAATATCGCTAACACAAGTATCCAAAGACAGTGGCTCAGGGTACTGGAATGAATTTATATTTAAGTCTTTTCTAAAACCCACTATAAATATGCGCTCTCGGTTCTGAGGTACTCCAAAGTCTTTTGCATTCATTATCTTTGGTTCTGGCACATAGTATCCAAGATCTTCTCTTAGCACATTTAATATGGTTGCTAAGGTTCTCCCTTTATCATGGTTGGTCAAACCTTTAACGTTTTCTAAGAAAAAAGCTTTAGGTTTGTGTTTGGCAATAATTTCAGCGACGTCAAAAAAAAGAGTCCCTCTAGTGTCCTCAAATCCACCTCTTTTGCCAGCGATAGAAAACGCCTGACAAGGAAAACCTGCACATAAAATATCAAATGACTTAGGGACGGCAGCCTTAGTTTCAGGAAGGGTAATATCACCAAAGGGTAACTTTCCAAAATTGGCTTTATAGGTCTGCTTTGAATAAGTATCCCACTCACTCGAAAAAACACAACTGCCGCCAAGGTTTTGCAATGCCAATCTAAAACCACCAATACCAGCAAATAAATCTATAAAAGTAAATTTCGGGTTCTCAGGCGCTAGGAATGGGTAGTCTATGTTTACATTGTTCTCAAGTGAACTCATGACATTTTCAACTAAATCCTCAGATATGGTCTCATTAGGAAACTTCCATGATAATACGGCCTCTAAAAAGTCAAATGCTTCAACTTTGAAGTGATCAGAGTATAAGTTATTTGTATTATTCAAAAAGTGAGTCAGTGCTGCAATCTTATTTTGCTGATGGATGAAGTCTTTTTTAAACTTCCTATTTTCAAGGATTTCTTGCAAGAAGTTATCTGTAATTTTCATGAACAGGTCTCATAGTTGAGTAGGCTGGACTCTAACTTGACTCATTGTCAGGTCATCTCTCAAGTACTAAGCTAAAGCCACTTAAAGGCTATTATATAACAACTGAATGTCCGATTTTGTGATATCTGATGACTTCTTTTTTGGTCTATATAGGTTTCTAGGATAATAGTAATACAGTTCCTAAATATGGGTAGTAGTTTGAAGCGAAGCGTCTGCCTATAACACAAGCCTATATTGCCATTACTACAGTCGGTATATCCAAAAGCCGCTAGATAAGCGATAATACCCTCATAAATTT
>NZ_JBQQFC010000298.1:0-2920 GCF_052258445.1 Psychrobacter sp. T6-1 | reverse complement strand
TTTGCTCGCTCTTTTGTGACCATATTCTAAAAGCGTTTACCATTTGCATCGGTGGACGCTTATTGTTTTAAGTATAACTCGTAGTTTTAGGTATAATATATCAGACCCGTAAATCTGCTGGGTCAATCCCCTTTATTTTGTTTGCCAATCAAAGACGATAAAAATGCCTTTTGTTATACGCGCAATGAGCGCGGCTACGCTTGCCCTATTATTCCTCATCGGTTGTCAGCCTGCGCCGCCTGCAGATTCGCGCGCGCCTGTGACTTTGCCACTGTATACTCAAGGGGACGCGGTTGCAGGCGCACTGATATATAAAGAGGCTTGTGCCCAGTGTCATCAGCTCACGCCAGGTCTTAACAAAAAAGGCCCGCAGCTTATGAATGTTTATGGCGCAAAAGCGGCAATGCTAGCTGATTATGACTATAGCGAAGCTTTGAGAAAATCAGATTGGGTATGGGATGCGGACACTTTAGATCCTTATATCGCTGATGCTGAAAAAGCAATGCCTGGCTCCAAAATGCTAGCCGATCCAATGCCAGACAGTAAAGAGCGCGCGGATGTGATCGCTTATGTGTCGACGCTGCGTGCCAGTGCGACTGATGCCGATGCAACTGAAGCGGTAGATACTGATAATGTTGAGCAGTCAGATGATGACGGGGTCGACGTGCTAGAGGGCGCGCAGCATAAACCTGCCGCAGATTTTGGATAGCTTGTATACATGGTCCAGTTATTGCTACAGAATTAAATAAGTGTATGATAAAAATATAGGACACTTGTTTTATTATGATAGCTAAAGTGCTATAAAAATATCCTTATAACAAAGCTGATTACCTCTTATGTCTCAAAGCCATGCTCGTCACCTGTCTGCTCCTGCTCACTTGACTACTTTTGATACAGCTACTGATAGCATCAATAAAATTACGCCTGACTATGCTGGTAATCAGCAGCGTATCGCACGCCTGCTCGCGCAGCTTAATCAAGTAGTACTGGACAAGCCGCAAGTGGTTAAGCTTGCGCTTAGCTGCGTGCTGGCAGGTGGTCATTTGCTGCTGCAAGATCTGCCCGGTATGGGCAAGACGACCCTCGCTCAGGGACTTGCGCAACTGCTCGGTTTGAGCTTTAGCCGCGTGCAGTTTACCAATGATATGCTGCCTGCCGATATTTTGGGTATGAGTATTTATGATCAAAGTAAACTCAGCTTTGAGTTTCGCGCGGGTCCTATCTTTACCCAGTTGCTACTCGCTGATGAGATCAACCGCTCTAGTCCCAAGACGCAAAGCGCGCTACTTGAGGCGATGGAGGAGCGCCAAGTCACCCAGGATGGTCAAACTTATACTTTGCCCAAGCCGTTTTTTGTGATTGCTACGCAAAACCCATTACAACAAGCGGGCGTCTATCCGCTACCAGAGTCACAGCTGGATCGCTTTTTGATGTGCTTATCTTTGGGCTATCCTTCACCTGCAGCAGAGCGTGCATTACTGCAAGGTCAAGATCGCCGCGCGCTGCTTAATAGCTTAGCCGCCGTATTGGATACCGAAGCGGTGCTACTGGCCATCGAGGGCGTAGAGCAAGTGTTTGTCGCAGATGTGGTACTCGATTATTTGCAGCGACTGGTCGCCAAAACCCGTAGCAGTCAAGACTATCATGGTCTGTCGCCGCGCGGCGTGTTGTCCCTTAAACGCGCCGCCCAAGCGTATGCTTATGTGTCTGGTCATAGCGAGACCACGCCTGAGGATATTCAAGCGGTATTTGCCGCAGTCACCGATCATAGGCTCGGCCAGCGCTTTATCCCAGCGCATATCATCAGCGGACAAGCGCCGCAAACTATGGCTGAGCGTATTATGGCGGCAGTGCCAGTCATCGTTTAACATGTTTACTTTTAGATAAAGGTGGTTATGAGTCTTTTGCCGCGCGCCTTAACTTCACCAATCAAAACCGCATCCACCCGCTGGTTTGCTAAGCGCGCGCCAAGAAGTGATAACGCCACTCTTAATCTGCGTAATGTCTACATCTTTTTTAGTCGTGAAGGGATGCTGTTTGCGGTGCTACTGCTCATCACCTTTATCGCCGGTATCAACTACGGCAACAATTTGGTGCTGGGGTTGTGTTTTTACTTGATTAGCGTCTGGCTCATCAGCTTTCATGTGACCTTTGCTCATATATCAGGATTGCAGATACGCTTGCTTGACGTCACGACGGCCGAGGTAGGCGCGCCTATATGGGTCACTTTGCAACTGCGTAGCGAGAGCCGCCAGCCTAGACGCCAACTGGCCTTTGAGTTTGAGCAAAAGCGCGCCGCAACAAAAGCGTCGCAACCAGCAGAGCCATTGCTTATCGCTAGAGTAGACGGTGAGCAAACCATACGCCTACCTATTTATACCGATACTCGTGGTCAGCTTGAGCTGCCAAGGCTTGTGATCAAGACCACTTATCCATTGGGTATTATGCGCGCATGGTCCTACGTCTATTTTGCGCGTCGTGCTTGGGTGTACCCCAAGCCGCAAGCCTTTGACTGGCAAGCAAAGTATCTAGCAGTTAGCCAAGAGGATGTGCAAGCAGGCGGGCAATACGTGCAAGGACAAGATGACTTTGATCGCCTAGATACTTATATCGCAGGTGAGTCGCTAGCACGGGTCTCTTGGGGTCATGTGGCGCGTGGGCAGGGCATGTTTACCAAGCATTTTGCTGATCCTATCGGCGCTGAGCAAACGCTAGATTACGCCGATATGCCAGCGGCCAACCATGAGCAAAAACTGGCGCAACTGGCCTATGGTGCGCTGACTTTAGGCCAGCTTGGCGTACCGTTTGAGATGCAACTGCCTAATGAGAGGTCTAATGATACTAATCAGCAAACGGGCACTGGAGCAGGCAACGCTTTTGCACAAGCGTGCTTGCTTCGGTTGGCAAAAGCGCCATGACT
>NZ_JBQQFC010000297.1:0-2930 GCF_052258445.1 Psychrobacter sp. T6-1 | reverse complement strand
GGTGCTCTGTGATTTAAATGACCCACAAAAAAGCGCCTATCTTACACATTCAAAAATGTAAGATAGGCGCTTTTTTATTGACCGATATTGAAGCTTAATTTTAGAGCTTGACCTATTTGCTGATCACTTTAGCCAATACCTCGTCACGACTTAGCATCTGCTTTTCGCTATCGCGGCGATTGACGTACTCAAATTTATTCTCTGCCAAGTTGCGATCGGAGACGACGATACGATGCGGGATACCGATCAGCTCCAAATCCGCAAACTTAACGCCTGGGCGCTCGTTTCGATCGTCGAGTAATACATTGACGCCTTGCGCTTTAAGCTCTTCATAGAGCGCTGTCGCGGTTTGCATCACCGTATCTTCTTTGGACTTCATCGGTACGATAGCGACTTCAAATGGCGCAATTGAATCAGTCACGCTTGGGGTTTGTGGCCACATAATACCGTTTTCATCATTATTTTGCTCAATAGCGGCAGCAATAATGCGGCTGACACCAATACCATAGCAGCCCATCATTAAGGTGACAGGCTTACCATCTTCGCCAGAGACCGTGCAGCCCATGGCTTGCGAGTATTTATCACCCAGCTGGAAGATATGGCCGACTTCGATACCACGTTTGATCTTGAGCACTCCTTTACCATCGGGTGATGGATCGCCTTCCTTGACATTACGCACATCAACGATGCGGGTGATACTAGCGTCACGCGCCCAATTCATACCGATAGTATGCTTATTAATCTCGTTAGCACCAGAGACAAAATCTGACAAAGTAGCTGCCGCGCGATCGACAAATACTGGCATATCTAAATCAACGCCGATATAGCCTTTGTGAAGGCCTGCCGCTTTTAACTCTTCATCAGAGGCCAAAGTTAGTGGTACATTCGCTTCTTCTATCTTCTCCGCTTTTACGGTATTTAATTGATGATCGCCGCGCAAGATAATAGCGATAAGTTGCGGGGTATCGTCTTCTTTATGACCATGAACGATCAAGGTTTTGACGGTAGTGGCAAGCTCAATATCTAAATGCTCTGCGACCATTTTACAAGTCGTCATATTCTCTGTTAGTACGTCTTCACGCGCCTGTGTCGGTGGCCGGCGCTCAGCAGTACTGACTGATTCGGCCAGCTCCACGTTAGCTGCGTAATCAGAAGAATCAGAGAAGGCAATATCATCCTCCCCACTATCAGCTAAGACATGAAATTCATGCGAGGCAAAACCGCCGATAGAGCCAGTGTCCGCTTGCACTGCGCGAAAGTCCAAACCCAAACGGGTAAAGATACGAGTATAAGCGTCATACATATCATGGTAGGTTTTTGCTAGTGAGGCCTGATCGATATGAAAAGAGTAAGCATCTTTCATAGTAAATTCGCGCGCACGCATCACGCCAAAGCGCGGACGTATCTCATCACGAAACTTATTTTGAATCTGAAAGAAGCTAATAGGCAGCTGCTTATAACTACGCAGTTCGCCTTGAGCTAGATTGGTGATGACCTCTTCGTGCGTTGGCCCTAAGACAAAATCACGATCGTGGCGATCTTTGAAGCGCAGTAGCTCAGGGCCATAGTCTTCAAAACGCCCAGTGATCTGCCAGAGCTCAGCAGGTTGAGTCATCGGCATAAGCACTTCTTGCGCGCCGATACTTTGCATCTCTTCGCGCACGATTTTTTCGACCTTTTGCAAGATACGCAGACCCATAGGTAACCAAATATAGAGTCCAGAGGCGATTTTGCGAATAAGACCGGCGCGAACCATTAACTGGCTTGAGGCGATGTCAGCATCGCTTGGCGTTTCTTTTAGGGTGGCAAATAAAAACTGACTGGCTTTCATAAATAAAGCGAAACCTTATCTTTTATAAAGAATAAATAAGTAGCGCGGTGCAGGGTAAAGGACTACAAGCGCAAAATAGGAGTAGAGGCCAGGATAGTATTCACCAGCACAATCAGACTATGTTAGGTAAAGTTTGAGCTAGACGCAATGACTTTTTAGCTTTTGCTCAATATAGAGATAAAAAAGGCTAATGATAGTTGAAATATGGCTTAAATTACCGTACTAAAAGGCGTCTTGAGCAAGGCTTATGTGTAGCAATTGGTAGCCATAACTTGAAGTGCGGCTCTGACGGTATCATTTATATCCCATCTCCTATTCACAAACGCAGTCTTCGCTTATGCGCTGATCATCTATGATTCAATCGTCTTTAAGCCCATGACCCCTAAAAGGATATCGCCATGCCAGCGTCTGACAATCGACTCTCGACCAAGCCTAAAACCAAGATAGCTAAAACCTCGTGGCTTTTGTTAATAATAGGTCTGCTTGCTTTACTCGCCGCTTTTTATATGGTGCAAAATCAAGTAGAAGACGAGCCTATCGAGACCATCACACGCGAAGGGGTGGTAACGCAGATCCAGCAGCTCAATCGCTTGCAAACGGTTGGCTTTAGCGTAGATACGGTCATCACCAGTCAGCGCGAGGGTAGCTGGCAGAAGCTTTGGACTGATGAGCAAAAGGGGCTATTTATCGTTCGTGGCCGCGTTGAGGCAGGCGTCGATCTGGCTAATTTGACACCTGATATGGTACGAGTGACCCAGCCTAGCGCCGAGGACATTGCAGCGTTTGAGAGTGCTACTGAAGATGACGCAAACTTAGGTAGTAATCCTGCCGTATTGATGCCAAAGATTGATATCACCTTGCCGCAGTCTGAGATATTCTCAGTATATTTAGACGATATCGAAATCTATGACTGGCAAGCTGGCGTCTTTGGTATGACGCAGGTTGATCCTAGAATTTTTGAGCAAGCGCAAAAGATGGGCAAGACAGAAGTGTTAGAGAAGGCTTGCCGCGGTGATGTTATGACCATCGCTCTTGATAACGCCCAATCTCAATTGCAGCAGCTCTTTGCTCTAACGGGCGCTACTGTGACGGTTACCAC
>NZ_JBQQFC010000296.1:0-2941 GCF_052258445.1 Psychrobacter sp. T6-1 | reverse complement strand
ACCTAATATCTTCTCAGTATCAGATGAGTAACTTTCATCTTAAAGGGTTTTGTTCTTTAGACAGAGCCAATTTATAATTTTGCGCGTTTATACCTAACAGAATAAAGTAAGGTATAAAAACATGATTCTCCAAAAACTACTCAATCAAAAGCACTGGCGTCATAAATAATTGTTATCATATCGACTCTTTATCACTTACTAGTCTCCATTTTTATCCGTTTTACGATCATTTACTGTATCAAGAGGTTTGTTTTGTCTACTGAGCATCATTCTCAATCTGCGGCGCACTCATTATCATCTATGTACAAAGTCTTTGCTGCAATAGCATTAGCGCTAACGATGTTATTCACTTTGGCGTTGCCTACTGCGGCGGGGGCTGCAGACAGTGGCATGCTCAGCGTTGATACGCCTCAAGAGGAGGCGCGTTCCCCGATACCAGATGCTTTTGGCCGTGATACGCCGCGGCTGACGGTACAAGGGTTTATTGGCGCACTGAGTCAAAACGATTTTTTGCTGGCAAGCAACTACCTCAATCTATCCAAATCTGATAATCCAACGACTATGGTACGCCAGTTTAAACAAGCATTAGACAGCGGCGGCCGGTTTTTACCAGACTTGCAGATTAGCAATGTCCCCGAGGGCAATCTGACAGACCAGCTGCCACCAAGCCAAGAAAAAGTCGGTACGATCAATATTAATGATAAAAGCGTACCGCTGATGCTTGAGCGAGTAGTATCAGACAAAGGCAAGCAATACTGGCAGTTCTCCGCAGATACGCTAAGCTCGATACCTGAGGTGTTAGAGGATACTGAGCCGACACTGATATCACAATATAGTTTTGAGTCTTTAGAAGATGAGCAATTATTTGGCTATCAGCTTGCAGATTTGGCCGCTGCAATCATACTGGTTATAGGTAGTTTTTTGCTGACTTATATCGTGGTATGGGTGCTTTATCATTTGTTGAGACTAGCCTATCCACGCGTGCGCGGTATACCGCTACCAATGCCTGACAAAGTAATACTGCCATTATCTATCGTCATTATGTCGATGATATTGTCAGAGGTCATGATTTACGCAGGTGTCTCAGTGACCCTTCGTGAGCCGATTAACCGTTTCACTGAGGTCGCCTCTTGGCTTGCGGTTACGTGGCTGCTATTACGTATTATCGATGCCATCTTTACCCGTGCGGTCAATCTAAGCTATAGAAAGAATCACACAGAGCGCGTCTCCATCTTAGGACTGCTACGCAAAGTGGTCAAAGCGCTGCTGCTGATATTTGCAGTCATCGTCATCTTTGGCAATTTAGGTTTTGATCTAACTACAGGTATCGCCGCTTTAGGTGTGGGTGGTTTGGCGCTAGCCCTTGGCGCACAAAAGACGATAGAGAACCTCGTTGGTAGTGTGGTAGTGGTGGCGGATTCGCCAGTACGTATCGGCGATTATTGCAAATTTGGCGATCAAGAAGGCACCGTCATCGATATCGGCATTCGCTCATCGCGAGTGCGTACGTTGAACCGCACAGTAGTCACTGTGCCTAATGGCGATTTTTCATCGATGCAAATTGAGAACTTTACCTCACGCGATATGTTCCACTTTTTGCATAATTTATATATTAAGCGCAACGCCGATATCGATGTCGTATTCAAAATGGTCAAAGACTTAGACAGCTTTTTGAATGAGCATGAATTGACCAACAAAGAATGGAACCAAGCTAATATTTTAGAGCTACGTCAAGACTGCTACATTATTCAATTGCGTGGTTATGTCAACTCTGTCGACGTTATCGAGTTTTATGGTAAGCAAGATATCTTGCTCGTTGATATCCTAAATCTGGTCAAAAAGTATAAGGTCGAGCACGCGCTACCTACTCAGCAGTTAATCGTGCATCAAGAAGAGCTAGAACAACAGTTTGAAAGCAACAACGATGACGAGACTGTTGAAGCTATAGATACTGATAAGAATAGTAAAGAACCAAACCAATTGCCTGATGAAAAAACAGTAGATACTGATTTAAGTGTAAGCAGCTCAGCAGATACGGATAAAAGCTTGAATACCGTATCTAACAGTAAACCCAGTCATCATAGAAACAAGCAACTGACGGCATTTAAACTAGCCAAACGCAAATTTAAGCGTGCGCACAAAATACCGACACTGTCCATGTGGAATCAGCCTTGGCATAAGCCTTAGTTGTTTTCGTACAAAGGTAATGCGCAAACCTAATTATCAGCTAGGAGCGACTTAAACAGGCACCGCAGTTTTATCACGCAACCAGCCATAATGTGCCCACAGCAGCAAGCTGGCAGCGCTGCGATAGGGTGACCATTCTTGACTCAGTGTTTGCAGCTGTTTGGGCGTTGGTCGCTCTACTAATTCTAGAGGCGTCATTGCCGACACTCGAATCGCTAAGTCATCAACAGCGAGCACATCAGCGCGTCCTAGAGAGAATAGTAAATACATCTGGGCCGTCCAGCGACCAATGCCTACCACAGTGGTCAAGGTTTTGATGACCTCTTCATCGGGCAAGGTTTTTAAAGTCTTAAAATCTATATCATGCTCAGCTAAAGAGCGTACATAACGGATTTTTTGTCGAGACAGTCCTTGGGCACGCAGTAATTCATCGTCTGCTGCTAGTATAGCTTGCGGTGTGGTCAATTGAGTATCTACTAGTCGCTGCCAGATACTACTAGCCGCTGCTACCGATAGCTGCTGACCGACTATCGCGCGCATTAATTGCTCAAAGCCTCCATCATTACGTCTTAAGCTCGGCACGCCAACGGCGCTATACATAGGCGCAAATCTAGGTTCAATATTAATCAAAGCCTCGATATGAGCTTGTAGTGTTGCTAAATTTTCAATCGTCTCTATAGTCATAAGCTTATCTTTAACCTCGCTAAATCCTTACCTCATAATATAAAAAAGGACCGCTTAGAGCAGTCCTTTT
>NZ_JBQQFC010000295.1:0-2971 GCF_052258445.1 Psychrobacter sp. T6-1 | reverse complement strand
GCCTGCTCTTGAATGTTAGCGATGTCACCGGTGTTGGTGGTGGTGCGGGTGTCAAGATTGCCAAGCGCGTCACCGACATTACGGACTGTAGTCGTCTGTCCTTGGTTAGTACCGTCATCCAGAACATATCTTGGTGCACTTATAGTACCGTTAGGTCTAACAGATGAGCCACCGCCAAAGTTATTAGCAGTAGAGTCTGCAATCTTGAATAGTTGACTACCGTTTACAGCTTGATTGCTATTGAGACCTAAATTGCCATCAGCTACACGTCTAATAACACTACCACCAGCATCAATACCATTGACCGTTGCACTTGGACCGCCTGCTATGTTGAATCCATTTGCACCATAGTTAGTCGTGTTATTACCATCAAAGACAGTGGTACCGTTTGTACTCAGTGTAGTGGTATTAGCACCGTTCGTGATCGTCACGCCATTTGTATTGACAACAGTATTTCCTGTCGTCACGCTAGTAAAGGTTGGGGTGTCACTTAGACTGATGGCAACGCCACTCGCTGAACTGACAGTGCTTAGGTTGCCATTACCTGTTATTGCTAGAGTCTCACCCAGTTTGCGATCGGTGCTGCCTGTATTACCGGTAAAGGTAAGTGGGGTTTGGATAGCGCCACTAAGCTGTTCTACCGCACCTTTAACGGTGTTAAATGATGTGGTCGTCGCGCTTGATGGGTTAGCTACAACGTTATACTCAGGCGCTGTGTAGTCTCCTGTTGTCGCATCATAGCTACCACCTAAAGCGGTGGTGTTGTTCGCCACTCTTGTATTCGTCGTATTAAGCTGACTACCATTCACAGCATCAGTGCTACCTGTACCTATGGTGCCTGGGGCAACGTTGCTCAATCTGGTCGCTGTGGTGGTGCTGCCATCTGCACTACGAATGCTTGTGATGATGTTCGCAGGCGCAACTGCTGTACCTGTACCATCTACTGCGGTGTTGAAGTCACCATTGGCTTGTCTATACACTTGGGTGCCGTCCGCTTGGGTATAGACTACGGGTGCGGTGTTGGTTGTAGTATTGGCGGCGGCGTTTAGTTGACCTAGGTTCACAGCGTCAGTGTTGTCCGTACCATCTGCTACGTTGGTGATGGTGTTGTTGCCGTTATCAAGACCGGTGTTGGTAAGTGCAACAGTGCCGTTAGTACCGCCTGTAATGGTTAGACCAGTATTATTAAGAACACTGTTACCTGTAGTCACGCTAGTAAAGGTTGGCGTTGCGCTGACAGCAATTTGTACTTCTTTGCCTGCCTGAGTGATTGCAATATTATTTCCTGCGGTGAATGTTGCCGTCTCCCCAGTGGCCACTTGAGCCACTGAGGTGCCAGTAACCGTACCAGTGCCCGTTTGAGCCGTTGTAACATTGATACCTCTATTAGCAGCAGTGCTCACTGTATTTAGCTGAGTGACGTTTACCGCATCTTTGGCATTGACGCCCGCTTTGAGATTGGTCAGTGTGGTACCATCTGCACCACCGCCTAGAGTCACGCTAGTTTTACCAGCATTGTCATACTGAACTGAGTTATCTGCTCTAACTAAGCTTGCTTTACTATCTGCGCTTAGATCGACTGCAGATTGAGTAACATTGTTAGCAATTGCGGTCTCAGTGATAGTAACTGCACCAGAGCCTGCTGTGACTTTAGACCCATTAGCATTAACAGTATAAGTATCTTGTCCTGTTGCCACGCTTGTTGTTTTCGTTACACTAGCAACGTTAGTCCCTGCTGCTACAATCGTTCTAGCTGCAGTGACTTGAGCAACGTTAGCAGCATCTGTATTCGCTGTACCTGCAGTAACATTAGTAATCTTGTTGCCTGCTGCATTGATACCCGCAGCTGTGACACTTGGACCACCTGTAATCGTTAAACCTGCATTGTTCAGTAAGCTGTTACCTGTAGTCACGCTAGTAAAGGTTGGGGTTGCTGAAGTACCGATAGTGACGTTATTGCCTGTGCGCGTAATATTGACATTATTGCCATCGAGGAAAGTGACCGTATCGCTTGCGGCTACCGCAGTTGACGTATCAGCATTTGCACGTAGTCTAAACGTCTGATTTTGTAAATTAGTGATATTACCTGTGTTCGTTGTCGTGCGACCATCTAAATTTCCAAGTGCAGTACCAACACTGTTAAAGCTTGCACCGCCTATACTGTAGGTTGGTAAGCTAACCGCGCCAGTATTTGCAGTATAAGTAGATCCACCACCAAGCGCAGCTGCAGTATCGACACCTTGTTTATTAGTTCTCGTGTTTTGTTCTGTTAGTTGAGCCACGTTTACCGCATCAGTCGCAGCCGAGCCGCCTGCGACATTCTGAATACGTCTGGTCGCTGTAGCAGTGCCAACAGACACCACACCATTTGCAGGTACTGCGGCGACATTAGTCAAGAATGAAGCGCCCGCTGGTGCAGTTGTTGTTGAGCCTGCGCCCAAAGCAACAGAGTTAGCAATGCTTGCATTGGCAGTGGCACCGATACTAATACTAGAATTTTGATCGGCTACAGCTCCTTGACCAATGGCAATAGCACGAATGTTAGTAGCTTTTGCACCGTCAGCGTTGCTGCCGCCACTACCAATGGCGATAGCTCCCTGACCACTAGTTTGAGCAGCGCCGCCACCAGCTGTGCCACCGCCTATAGCAACAGAGGATTGACCTGTTGAGCTTGCAGCACGACCGATGCTGACCCCATATTGTGTATTACTACTAGTGTCCGCACCAAGTGCAACGGTGTTTTGAGCTGCTGCATTAGCGCTTTCACCAAGGGCATAAGCATTGGCGGCAGAAGCCTTAGAACCTGCACCAATAGCAACAGAGTTTACACCTGATGCCTCTGCACCAGACATGAGAGCTAAGGCATGGTTTCCTGAAGCGATAGCACCGTTTAAGCCATTGGTAGTGGCATTTCCACTTGAACCGATAGCAACAGAACCAATTCCATTGGCAATTGGGCTATCTAAATTTG
>NZ_JBQQFC010000294.1:0-2973 GCF_052258445.1 Psychrobacter sp. T6-1 | reverse complement strand
CTGTGGCAGCTAATCGCCCCCAAAGAAGTGATTGAGAACACTTGTGTCATCGTTATGGGTTCAGAGGGCCGCGGTGAGCAGATTATGCGTACTGACCAAGACAATGCACTGATCATTCGTGATGGGTTTACTCATCCTGACTTAGAAAAGTTTGCCGATACCTTTAATCAGCAGCTGTCCGTCTTAGGTTATCCCTTATGCGACGGCCATATTATGATGAATAATCCCATATGGCGACAATCTATTAGCGATTTTAAAGCGCAGATTAGCCTGTGGTTCAAAAATACCGATCCTATGCATGGTATTTATTTATCCTCAATACTCGACGGCGAGTACGTCTGCGGCGATAGAGAGCTGTTAGCGCAAATACGCGCCCATCTACAAGTCGCGCACATGCGCGCAGATCCTATGTTCGTCCGTCATTTTGCACGCGCCGCCTTGCAGTTTGGTGATATTAGTCAATGGTGGCAAAAGTTTGTCCCCTTAATCGGTAAACCGACGCGCCGCGACGTGGATCTCAAAAAGTCAGGTCTATTTCCGCTGGTACACGGTATTCGTGCGTTAGCTCTTGAGCACAATATATTTGAGGTCACCAGTACCAAAGAGCGCCTCAAAGCTTTGGTCAATGCTGGTATGTTCAATAAGGAGCGCGCCGAGACGCTAGGTGAAGCGCTAGAGTTCTTTATGGCGCAGCGCTTGGCAGTTGCGCTTGCAACTGATGACAAATATGCCCGCCAAGTCGATCCAATAACCCTGTCAGCGCTAGAACGTGACGCGCTAAAGGAGTGCTTAGCAGTCGTCAAAAGCTTTAAGTACGAGCTTACGCAGCACTATCAGTTAGAAATCGGATAAATGGGAGCCGACTATGAGCTGGCTTAAGCAACTCACTACGTCATGGCACAAAGCCAAGCTACAACGTCCTGAGCTTGAGAGGATGTTTGAGCCGCCGCTATCAGGGCAGTGGGTCGCCATCGACTGCGAGATGACCGGGCTAAATCCGCGTAAACATCACCTGATCTCGGTTGCCGCCATTCATGTCAATGACAATATGATCGATACGGGCAATGGTCTGCATCTGGTCTGTCGCCCGCCTGTTATGCCAGATGCCGATACTATTGTCATTCACGGACTACGCGCCGCTGAGGTCGAAAACGGCATGAGTTATGACGAGATGCTGGCACTGCTCCTGCCCTTTATCGCTAATCGTCCTATTGTAGGATTTTGTCCGCAGATTGATACCGCCTTTTTAAATCCTCTAATAAAAAGTTACATGGGCGTGCCCCTTCCCAATCAGGTGATTGATGTACGTAAGCTATACGCCAGACAAATGGGCAGCTCAGCGGGGGCGGCTCCTGATCAATCCCATCATTTGAGCAACATTATGGCTCACTATGATATTCCCGAATTAGGCGCGCATGATGCTTACAACGACGCCATTATGACGGCTATGGCCTTTGTGCATTTGCGCTAATGATCATTGCTACTCTATTAAAAGCCTGCTGGTACCAAAAGCCTGATTTTATGGACGCAAAGCTAGCGTTGATGGTACGTAAAACCGCTAACTCATGATACTATAGCTGGTTTTTGAGCTTTTAAAGTAGTGTCTGTCATGCCTATCACCCAAACTTCTCGTCGCTTATCTTCTATATCTATTGCTCTAGTTATGCTGGCGCCGATAAGTGCGCAAGCGGTATTGCCAGCGCCTATCTTAGAGGCACTGACAAAGGCGGAACTTGCGCCTGCAGATATCAGTATTATGGTTATACCTATCGGTCAAAAAGATAGCAGTCGATTACCGCCGATAGTACAAGTAGTGACGCTTGACGAGGCTAGCACTGACAAAGCTAGCACTGATAAAGATGGCAGTGTTGAAGCCAGTACTGATAAAAACAGTACTGGCGACGATAGCACGCTTACCTCTACGCAAAAGACATCAACGAAAAATCAGCAACTCATCGCTCAACAAGACATCAACGAGCAAGAGCGTCAACTCAATAGCTATACTGATGACCCTTATACGCATCTAAGTCTTGATCCTTTTAATGATACTATTAGCAATGACAAGCTTATTCACGATACTGATGGAAGTAGCAATGCAGAGACGCCAACCCTACCCGCGCCGTCTTCATCTCCTCATCGTCAGCCGTTACTGACTCATCAAGCAGATATAGCGCGCACGCCTGCTAGCACTATGAAGCTTATTCCTAGCTTTATTGCCCTTGATACTTTGGGCGCTGATTTTGTTTGGCATACTCGGGTATATCATACGGGACTGATTGTCGGTAATCGTCTGCAAGGCGATCTGATTATTCAAGGTAGCGGCGACCCCAAAATGACTCATGAGCGTTTGCGTCAGCTGCTTTATCAGGTAACAAAAGCAGGCATACGTCATGTCGATGGCGATATTATCGTCGATAGTACGATCTTTGCAAATGTCACCAAAGACCCTGCCGCCTTTGATAACGCGCCACTACGACCTTATAATGCTAGCCCTGATGGGTTCTTAATTAACTTTAATACCGTCGGTATTCGCAGCTACCTTGTCGACAATAATAGCGCCAAACTGACCTATAAGCCTACCCTTGCAAACTATCAGCTGCCCTCGTCTATAGGCACACGGCAAGCAGCTTGCGCGCAGGCGAGCAGTAGTCTTGCCCCTAACTGGCAAGCTGATAAGCTGGTACTCAATGCCAGCCTACCAGTTAGCTGCGCTGAGCACATATTTTATGTCGCCTATCCTGACGCCAAAGACTTTGGCGCGCGTGTGGTCGCCTCAAAGTGGCAACAACTGGGTAATACGCTTGACGGTCGAGTGATTGCCCAAGACATGCCTTATCAAGCGATTAGTAGACGCCATAAAAGTTACGCAAACGCGGTATCACCCTTACCTATTGCCAGTTATCCTTCGCTGAATTTGACTCAGCAGATCTACGATATCAACCATTTTTCAAACAACGTGATGACCGAGCAAGT
>NZ_JBQQFC010000293.1:0-2975 GCF_052258445.1 Psychrobacter sp. T6-1 | reverse complement strand
CTAGATGCAAACGGCAAGGTTGATGAGAGCGATGCTGTACGCGATGGCAAGGGCGGGACGTACTTTGGCGCGACGGGCTGTGGTAAGAGCTACACTATGCTATTTCTCACGCGTTTGCTGATGAAAGACGCGGCGCTGGGTAGCCCAACTATTATTTTAATCACGGACCGTACTGACTTAGATGATCAGTTATCCAAAACCTTTACCAATGCCAAAACCTATATCGGCGATGAGAACATCACCAGTGTCGAGAGTCGTGCTGAGCTACGAGAGAAGCTAAAAGATCGCAAGAGTGGTGGCGTGTTCCTCACCACTATTCATAAGTTCACCGAAGACCTAGCCCTACTCACAGAGCGAACCAACGTCATCTGTATCTCAGATGAAGCGCACCGTAGTCAAATCAATCTCCAGCAAAAAATCACCGTGAGTGAGGATGGCGTAAAGAAGTCTTACGGCTTTGCCAAATACTTACATGACTCATTGCCCAATGCCACTTACGTTGGCTTCACAGGCACACCGATTGACGCCACCTTAGATGTCTTTGGCCCAGTCATCGACAGCTACACCATGGTCGAGTCGGTATTTGATGAGATCACCGTGCGTATCGTCTATGAAGGTCGCGCCGCCAAAGTGCTACTTGATAGCAAACAGCTTGATGAAGTCGAAAAATACTATACCCATAGCGTAGAGTCGGGCGCAAATGAGTATCAGGTCGACAAGAGCAAAAAAGCCATGGCGAGTATGTCGACCATCTTGGGTGATCCTGACCGCATCAGAGCTATCGCCGAGGACTTTGTGCAGCATTATGAAGCGCGAGTAAGCGAGGGCACCACCCAAAAGGGCAAGGCGATGTTCGTCTGTAGTAGCCGAGTGGCCGCCTATCAGCTCTATAAAGACATCATAGCGCTGCGTCCTGAATGGGATGAGGTGCGAGCATGCGAGGAAGGCTCAATCTTATCAGATAGCGAGAAGAAAAAGGTCAAACCCATGGAGCGAGTCAAGATGATTATGACCCGCAGTCCAGATGATCCCAAAAAGCTGTGGGATAATCTGGGTAATAAAGACTATCGCAAAGAGCTGGATCGTCAGTTTAAAAACGGCAAATCGAACTTTAAAATCGCCATCGTCGTCGATATGTGGCTCACAGGCTTTGACGTGCCCTTTCTCGATACCATCTACATTGATAAACCGCTGCAAAAGCACAGCCTGATTCAGACCATCTCACGGGTCAACCGTAAGTTTGAAGGCAAAGAGAGCGGCTTAGTCGTTGATTATATCGGCATCAAAAAGCAGATGAATCTGGCGCTCTCGCATTACACTGGCGGTCAGGTACAAAACCTCGAGGACATCCAAAAGTCAGTGGTGGTGGTCAAAGATCACTTGAGCTTGCTTGATACCGTCTATCATAAATTTGACTCTTATTCTTACTTCAACGGCACGCCACTAGAGCAGCTCAACTGCTTAAACGCAGCAGCTGACTTTGCCCTGCAATCTAAAAAGCTAGAAAAACGCTTTATGGATTTAGCCCGTCGCCTAAAGTCTGCCTATGACATTTGCGTGGGTAGTGAGGCGCTCACAAAGGCGCACAAGGACAAGATTCATTACTACCTAGCTATACGTACCATCATCTTCAAAATCATCACTGGCGGCGCACCCGATACCGAACAGATGAATCAAAAGGTGCGTGATCTGGTAAAAGACGCGCTGATGAGTGATGGGGTAGAAGAGATCTTTAAGCTGGGTGATGATGGTTCAGATGGCGCGATTGACATCTTCGATGAAGATTATCTAGCCAAGCTTGAGGCGATCAAGCAGCCTAATACCAAGCTTGAGCTACTACAACAGCTACTGGCAAAAGCTATTGGTGAGCTGAAAAAAACCAACAAGGTAAAGGGCGTTGATTTTAGTAAACAGATGAATGCTTTGATCGAAAAATATAACGATCGTGATGAGCAAGATGTGCTACAACCAAAGGTGATTAGCGACTTCTCCGATGAGATTATAAAAATGTATAACGAGCTGCGCGCAGAGATGGCGTCCTTTGGCGAGATGGGTATCAACTTTGAAGAAAAAGCCTTTTATGACATTCTGCTATCACTGGCGCATAAGTATGACTTTACCTATCCAGAAGATAAGCTGGTGGCGCTGTCAAAAGAGGTAAAAAAGCTCATCGATGAGAAGGCTAAATACACCGATTGGAACAAGCGTGATGACATCAAAGCGGAGCTACAGTTTGACTTGATGGTATTGCTCGACGCGTGGGGCTATCCCCCTGTAGATTCAAAAGAGGTCTACAAGGAGATATTCGAGCAGGCTGAGAACTTTAAGAAGCATAAAGTGGTTTAGACAGAGCAGATATACTATTGGTTTAATTGCCTCTTAATATAGTCGATCCACTATAAAATAAATACAGTGCTACTGGGATGAATTTTGTGCAGCATCTGGAGTGACGGAGTCGCACAGCAAGCAAAGAAAATTTATACCAGTAGCACGCCGTAAAAGCTGCACTCTTTTTATTTAGGACTCACTATATGACGTTTAAACCGAACATTTTGATAGCTTACACATAAAAAAAACACCGCAAATCATAACGATTTGCGGTGTTTTTAGTACTGCTATAATGGTACCCGGAGCCGGACTTGAACCGGCACGCTATTGCTAGCGAGGGATTTTAAATCCCTTGTGTCTACCAATTTCACCACCCGGGCAAAACTTGTATTATCTAATACGTCAATCAGTTGATAGACCCTCTGATGACTAGATAAGTGCTCGCTATTATAAGCCGTTATATTAAGAATGCAAGCCAAAATTAACGCAAATCTTATAAACAGTGAGCAAAATAAATGGAGGCTGGGGTCGGAATCGAACCGGCGTCTACGGATTTGCAATCCGCTGCATAACCACTGTGCTACCCAGCCAAGGGTCACTATATTAGCAAAACTAATTTAAATTACAAGCTATTTTTTGGCTAAAGG
>NZ_JBQQFC010000292.1:0-2978 GCF_052258445.1 Psychrobacter sp. T6-1 | reverse complement strand
CTCAATAACATCGGCTGGCAAGGCATTCGTATACGCCGCATGCATATTTTAGAGCTGGCACGTCAGGCGCTAGCAGATATCAAAAAGGCTAATGAGCAAAAAAGCGAATATCAGCCCAGACTATTAGATATCGCGAGTGGTCATGGTTTTTATGCTTTTGATTTGTTGACTGAGTTTGATGACTTGCAGGCTGAGCTGCGCGATTATGAGAGGCATAATATTCAAGCGCTACAAAACAAAGCGCTGCGCTTAGAGCTGGCTGATCGTGTCAACACGGTACAAAAAGACGCTTTTGATCCTGCTAGTTATTTACATTTAAAAGCTGATAATGCCACATTCGATATCGCTATTGCCTCAGGAGTGTTTGAATTGTTCTCTGATAATGCGCTGCCAGCGACTGCACTTGCAGGTATTTTTGAGAGTCTAAAGTCTGGCGGCTACCTGATATATACCAATCAGCCATGGCACCCTGAACAAGAATTCATTAGTAAAACGCTTAACAATCACCGCGGCAGCAGTTGGGTCATGCGCTGCCGCTCACAGGCTGAGATGGATCAATTGGTTGTTGATGCAGGCTTTGAAAAAGTCGCTATGCGTATTGATCGCTTTGGTATCTTTACCGTGTCACTCGCTATTAAGCCTATGCTAAACAGCGATGAGTAATACAACCGCCCCGCCTTACGAGCGCGTCCAGCTATTTTCAGGAGGCGGGTCGCGGTTTGGCTATTATTTGGGGAGTTATGCTGCGCTCGTTGCACACGATTTGCGGCCCGATCTCATCATTGGTACGTGCGGCGGCAGCTTGTCGGCTTATCTGGTGCAGCTTGCTCCTGATCCTAGCGATTTGCAGCAGCTGATGCGTAGCCGTGAGCTATACAAGAGCATCCGTGCGATCAGACATGTTGCCCCTGATGAGGCAAGCACACGTCAAAAACTACGCTATATCAGCAATGCGCTCAAACGCTGGTACAGCTCTCGATATACATCTCAACAGCCGTTCAAAAGACAAAAGCAGCATCAACGCGATAACTACCAACGTCTGTTAGACGAGCTACAGCAACTGGCGATGTTTCGTATTGATAGTGAAGGGCAGTGGCTGGATAAGTTGTCTGCTTTTGGCTCTAATCCCGAGTGCAATACGAGTAGCATAAATAAGTCACCAGAGATTGCCATTATCGCCAGTCGTTTGCGCCAGACGTCGATAGCAGGTTTTAGTGTTAATGCTGATAGTATGCTAGCCGCAGACTTTCAGCTTCAAGAATTGTTATTCGCGCCAAAGCGTTTAGACCACTCCAGCTTTGACAGTCATTTACTAGACCAAAAAGATCTCGTTAGACATAACTTTAACGCGCCTACGCATTCTTTTGCCAATGGACGTATACAACAGTCGGTACAGATACTGACTGAGTGGGATATGAATTCTGCGGTACGCGCTTCGATGGCAGATATGTACTATTTGCCGCCAACGCATATAGACGATCTAGGCTGGTGTTTGGGCGGGGTGATTAATCTGACGCCTATTGAGCTGGCTTGTCAACTGGGAAGTACGGTGTTTGCAGAGACCAAAGCGGGCTATGATCCCTATCTTGCCGCGCCTGCGATTAAGCGCGTGTTTGGCTTTGATCCCAATCAGCGACTGGCTCAGGTGCACAATTATAAAACGTCATCTATGCCTAAGCCTCACGATCAGGCGCAGATACATTGGCTGCCTTTTGCTGACAATGATCAGCAACTGGCAAGGCAAAATGTACAAAAACGCTTTAGCCTTAGGCAAATGACCGTCGAGCTGATTCATAGCGATTATGATGGCTTTATACAGCAGATGGACGCCCAGTGGCAGTATGGCTATCAGCGCACCGTGGATTATATACGCATAAATGCAAAACATACCTTCTAATACGCCTAAGCATCTTATTGTAATAGGCGGCACCAGCGGTCTAGGCTTAGCACTAGCCTTGTATCATCTACAGCTTGGCTGGCAGATCAGCGTCGTTGGGCATAGTCTTGCTAAAATTGCTCATATCAACAGCGTCTATCCTCAGATCACTACTTATCTTTGTGATTTGACAGATTTTGATGAGCGCCAACACCTGCTCGATAAGCTACTAAAAAATCGTTTTGATCGGCTGATTTATAGCGCGGGCAGTTATACCAATGAGCGCGTCCATACTCTAAACCAAACAGAGAGCACGCAAATGCTCGCGATTAATTTGCAAGCGTTCGAGCATGTTTTTATGAGGGCAAGTGAGGTACTCAAACGCCAAAACCTACAGCAGTTGGACAGTGCTAAAGGCGTCAAGCCAAGTCTAATTTGTATCGCTTCTATCGCAGGGACGCTCGATTATCCCTATGCCAGTCTCTATGCCAAAAGCAAGCGGGCGATGATAGCGACGGCGAGCGCTTATCGAATTGCGCTTACGCCTTTTAATATTCAAGTCAATTGTATCGCATCAGGGTATATCGACACCCAAACTTTGCGCGATCTAAACGGAGGTGATGCCAGTCATAAGCCTTTTATTATAAGCCTAGATCACGCGGTGAGTCATATCGTGCAGGCAATCGACAATGATATAGCGCTCGCGACATTTCCGTGGTCTATGCGTTATATTGTCAAGCTGTTAAATAAGCTGCCTGAACCTGTGTTAAATAGGCTATTACGAAGTCAGCTGGATAAACCCGCTTGATTTTACATTGAAGTTGTCTATTGATCATTCGCGTTAGCCAAACCACCAATAAAACAGCGTAAATATCGGCACGCCAATGAGCAAACTATCTATCCTATCGAGCACGCCGCCGTGGCCTGCCAGCATAGTACCTGTATCCTTGACCCCATGCTGACGCTTAAACGCCGATTCTAGCAGATCCCCTGCGATACCGCTCACCGCCAGTCCGTAAGCGGCTAGCAAACACAGCCACCAGCTAAAAGGCGTTAGCCAAACGCCCAATAGTGATGCCAAAAGCGCTGCTAGCAGACTACC
>NZ_JBQQFC010000291.1:0-2981 GCF_052258445.1 Psychrobacter sp. T6-1 | reverse complement strand
CATGCTCATATCGAACGCACTAACGTAGATCGTCCAACAGATCGCCGTATCGGCGAAACTGGCACAACAGAGACTATCGCTGTAGAGCTAGAAGCTGAGCGTGCTCGCGTTGGTAAAGAGACTTATGTTACTGAAGAAGTTAACGTTGGTAAAACAACTGAGCGTCATACAGAGACTATCGTTGAGACTATTCAACGTGAAGAGTTAGACATTGACCGTGACGGTAATGTTGTAGACGGCAAAGGTAACTTGTACGAAGGCAATGACGTTACTGCTGATGATGTACGCCGTGCTCGTGGCATGTAATACGCAGAATAATTATAGTTTTATCGTTATAAACTATAATAATAGGCAGCTAAGTATATTTACTTAGTCATTAAGGTCAGAGCTTGTCTCTGGCCTTTTTTGTGCCAAAGCATACAACCAAATCTAAGGTATAGTAGTAACTACTAACGACGATATAAATTATTACTCAATAAGGACTACGATTATGGACAACAACAATAGCAAAACTGGACAAATAAACGACGCAGCTGATCCTGCTATAAATGATCAATACACAGATCAAAACAATGTTTTAGATACGCAAGATGATGTAGTCGTTAGACAAGGCGTTGGACATTTAGAGCTGTTAGAGGAGCGCCCAGTCGTCAATAAAGAGCGTCTGGATGTCGGTAAAGTTACCGTGACTAAGCACACTCGTACCAAAACTATCGATGTCCCTATTGAGCTGGTTGAAGAGTACATCACTATCGAAACTCAACATCATGACGCGCAAAGCCAAGACTTGCTATCAGGCAGTTATGATGACAAAGATATATTGCGCCACGTTGAGCCTTCATTAGATAGTAAGGCGGTCATTACGATCAATGGCACACAAGTGGAGCTCGGTGACGCGCCCACTGAGATTATAATCTCTCGTCAGGTGGCAACGATTACCAAAGACACTTATGCAATCCAAAAAGTAGACGTCAAAAAGACCATTCATACGCATACTGACAATATTCAGGTTGAGCTTAAGCATGAAGAGCTAGATGTCACTGAAGAAGGGTTTTTGGCGCATGAGAGTTCACGTGTTAATCATAAGTCGTCGTAAATTACTTATTTAAACCTGCGCACAAATTTAAACCTGCGCACAAAAAAAGCAACGAGATGTTGCTTTTTTATTGATTAAAGATAGTTCGTTTTATTCAGAGTCATTACACTCGTAAGTATCGATGCTCGCTTCATCACTACTGCTGTTGGTGCGCAGCACACCGGTTTCACGGGTCTGGTGAGCAGTACGCCACTGGGTATAACCCTGATTGCCACTTAGATCTGTACTAACTTCATAGGCTTCAGGATTGGTGCCTTCATTAGTTTTGTTTAGTGTTACTGTGCCCTTGTCTGTCTCTAACACCACTTGATTGTCTTCTTCCAGATATGTCGCTTCAACCTTTAGCGTAGGAGCACATAAATATGTTCTTTGCATGATATTGTCATCAACCGTTGCTACTGTATCCCCTTCTACTTCGTTTAAAGTAGCATCTGCGACGACTGCATCGTTTGGCTCGGCAGGTTCTGCGGACATAGGAGCTGCCTGCTCTTCGCTAATAGTATCCTCTAAACTAGGTTCAGGCTCAGGATCTTGCTGGCAAGCACTGAGACTTAGCATAGCTGCTAATAGACCTGTGACAACAAAGGAGGTACGGCTCTTTTTTAATGACTGAAACTTCATGATTTGCTCCTGATTTTGTATGCTAAATACTATAGCGTGTCCGCATATCTACGCCTATACGCAATTTGTAAGTAATAAATACAAAGATTATGTTTCAAAAGCACGACCGCTTTTTGATCCTTGTAATTTATAGCTATTGCAAAACGCAAAATGCCCATAGCTAATAAACTATAGACACTATTAAAATGATAGGCACTAATAAACAGGCACTCTTGTTTAAATAACAATCAGAGCATATCAACTGAACAGACCGTATCACCCAAGCAAGGGGCGATCAAATCTTGCCATGACATTGCTTATATTTGAGACCTGAGCCGCAAGGACAAGGCGCGTTACGACTAACATTCATACCTGCATAAGGATTTGGCTCAGCCTCAGCACTGCTTACAGCACCAGCACTGACACCAGCCGCCGCAGTACCGCCTAGATTGACGCGCATTTGACCGTTGGCGCGTGCGCCTTGATTGACCTGATTTTGCTCATTGGTCGCTCTGCGCTCACCGCCACCGATGCCGCCTGCGTCATCGTGCTCAAACTGCATCTGCATGCGTTCAGCGTCCGCCCGCTTTTGCGCCTCTAGTGCCTCAAGCTCCTCTTTGGTTGGGATATGGACACGTGATAAGTCTTGTACAGTCTCAGATTTGATCGCCCCTAGCATCATTTGAAACAGCTCAAACGATTCTCGCTTATACTCTTGCTCTGGATTTTTTTGTGCATAACCACGCAAGTGAATGCCTTTACGCAGCTGATCCATTTGCGTTAAATGCTCTTTCCAGTGCTTATCTAGGCTCTGGAGCATAAAATGACGCTCGAGCTGAGCGGCGCTTTGTTCGCCCATTTGTGCGCGTCGACCACGGTAATGATCCAGCGCAGTTTGAATGATTTTTTCACGTAACGCCTCTTCATCAAGGCGGCGATCCTCATCCAGCCAGTCATTGATTGGCATATAAAGCTTGAACTCATCTTCAAGCTCATCCTCAAGCCCGTCGATATTCCACTGATCATCGATAGAGCCTGGCGGAATGAACTGATTGATCATAGCGTTATATACGTCATAATGCATCGCTTCAATCGCCTCTTGCAAATCCATATCTGCAAGCAAATCATCACGCTGGCTATAGATAACCTTACGCTGCTCATTGGCGACATCATCGTATTTAAGCAAGTTTTTACGCGCATCAAAATCGCGGCTCTCAACCTTACCTTGAGCATTTTCAATAGATTTTGACACCATCTTATGCTCGATGGCTTCATCTTCTTTGAG
>NZ_JBQQFC010000290.1:0-2989 GCF_052258445.1 Psychrobacter sp. T6-1 | reverse complement strand
CTCAATAACATCGGCTGGCAAGGCATTCGTATACGCCGCATGCATATTTTAGAGCTGGCACGTCAGGCGCTAGCAGAAATCAAAAAGGCTAATGAGCAAAAAAGCGGATATCAGCCCAGACTATTAGATATTGCAAGTGGTCATGGTTTTTATGCTTTTGATTTGTTGACTGAGTTTGATGACTTGCAGGCCGAACTGCGCGATTATGAGAGGCATAACATTCAAGCGCTACAAAACAAAGCACTGCGCTTAGATCTGGCTGATCGTGTCAACACGGTACAAAAAGACGCTTTTAATCCTACTAGTTATTTACATTTAAAAGCTGATAGTGCCACATTCGATATCGCTATTGCCTCAGGAGTGTTTGAGCTGTTTTCTGATAATGCGCTGCCAGCGACTGCGCTTGCAGGTATTTTTGAGAGTCTAAAATTTGGCGGCTACCTGATATATACCAATCAGCCATGGCACCCTGAACAAGAATTCATTAGTAAAACGCTTAACAATCACCGCGGCAGCAGTTGGGTCATGCGCTGCCGCTCACAGGCTGAGATGGATCAATTGGTTGTTGATGCAGGCTTTGAAAAAGTCGCTATGCGTATTGATCGCTTTGGTATCTTTACCGTGTCACTCGCTATTAAGCCTATGCTAAACAGCGATGAGTAATACAACCGCCCCGCCTTACGAGCGCGTCCAGCTATTTTCAGGGGGCGGGTCGCGGTTTGGCTATTATTTGGGAAGTTACGCCGCGCTAGTCGCACACGATTTGCGGCCCGATCTCATCATTGGTACTTGCGGCGGCAGCTTGTCGGCTTATCTGGTGCAGCTGGCGCCTGATCCTAGCGATTTGCAGCAGCTAATGCGGAGCCGTGAGCTATACAAGAGCATCTGTGCGATCAGACATGTTGCCCCTGATGAGGCAAGCACACGTCAAAAACTACGCTATATCAGCAATGCGCTCAAACGCTGGTACAGCTCTCGATATACATCTCAACAGCCGTTCAAAAGACAAAAGCAGCATCAACGCGATAACTACCAACGTCTGTTAGACGAGCTACAGCAACTGGCGATGTTTCGTATTGATAGTGAAGGGCAGTGGCTAGATGAATTATCTGCTTTTGGCTCTAATCCTGAGTGCAATACGAGTAGCATAAATAAGTCACCAGAGATTGCTATTATCGCCAGTCGTTTGCGCCAGAGGTCGATAGCAGATTTTAGTGTTAATGCTGATAGTTTGCTAGCTGCAGACTTTCAGCTTCAAGAGTTGTTATTTGCGCCAAAGCGTTTAGACCATTCCAGCTTTAATAGTCATCTACTTCACCAAGAAGATCTCGTTAGACATAACTTTAACGCGCCTACGCATTCTTTTGCCAATGGACGTATACAACAGTCGGTACAGATGCTGACTGAGTGGGATATGACTTCTGCAGTACGCGCTTCGCTGGCAGATATGTACTATTTGCCGCCAACGCATATAGACGATCTAGGCTGGTGTTTGGGCGGGGTGATTAATCTGACGCCTATTGAGCTGGCTTGTCAATTAGGCAGTACGGTATTTGCAGAAACCAAAGCCGGCTATGATCCTTATCTTGCCGCGCCTGCAATCAAGCGCGTGTTTGGCTTTGATCCCAATCAGCGACTGGCTCAGGTGCACAATTATAAGACGTCATCTATGCCTAAGCCTCACCATCAGGCGCAGATACATTGGCTGCCTTTTGCTGACAATGATCAGCAACTGGCGGGGCAAAATGTACAAAAACGCTTTAGCCTTAGGCAGATGACCGTCGAGCTGATTCATAGCGATTATGATGTCTTCATACAGCAGATGGACGCCCAGTGGCAGTATGGCTATCAGCGCACCATGGATTATATACGCCAGCAAGGGTTATGAATGCAAAACATACCTTCTAATACATCCAAGCACCTTATTGTGATAGGCGGCACTAGCGGTTTAGGCTTAGCACTAGCCTTGCATCATTTGCAACTTGGTTGGCAAGTCAGCGTTGTTGGGCATAGTCTTGCCAAAATTACTCATATCAACAGCGTCTATCCTCAGATCACTACTTATCTTTGTGATTTGACAGATTTTAATGCGCGCCAACACCTGCTTGATAAGCTACTAAAAAATCGTTTTGATCGGCTGATTTATAGCGCGGGCAGTTATACCAATGAGCGCGTCCATACTCTAAACCAAACAGACAGCACGCAGATGCTCGCGATTAATTTGCAAGCATTTGAGCATGTTTTTATGAGGGCAAGTGAGGTACTCAAATGCCAAAACCTACAGCAGTTGGACAAGGCTAAAGGCGTCAAGCCAAGCCTAATTTGTATCGCTTCTATCGCAGGGACGCTCGATTATCCTTATGCCAGTCTCTACGCCAAGAGCAAGCGGGCGATGATAGCGACGGCGAGCGCTTATCACATTGCGCTTACGCCTTTTAATATTCAGGTCAATTGCATCGCGTCAGGGTATATCGACACCCAAACCTTGCGCGATCTAAACGGTGGTGATGCCAGTCATAAGCCTTTTATTATGAGCCTAGATCACGCAGTAAGTCATACCATGCAAGCGATCGACACTGATATAGCGCTCGCGATATTTCCATGGCCTATGCGCTATCTTGCTCGTACGCTTAATCATTTGCCTAAACCTGTGCTAAATTGGCTATTACGAAGTCAGCTGGATAAACCTTCTTGATTTTACATTGAAGTCGTCTATTGATAATTCGCGTTAGCCAAACCACCAATAAAACAAGGTAAATATCGGCACGCCAATGAGCAAACTATCTATTCTATCGAGCACGCCGCCGTGGCCTGCCAGCATAGTGCCTGTATCCTTGACCCCATGCTGACGCTTAAACGCCGATTCTAGCAGATCTCCTGCGATACCGCTTACCGCTAGTCCATAAGCGGCAAGCAAACACAGCCACCAGCTAAAAGGCGTTAGCCAAACGCCCAATAGTGATGCCAAAAGCGCTGCTAGCAGACTACC
>NZ_JBQQFC010000289.1:0-2996 GCF_052258445.1 Psychrobacter sp. T6-1 | reverse complement strand
TGCTAAAATAGTGTGTTTAGTATTATCAATTTACTTATTTTAATCATTATAAAAGTACTCTTTGTAGGATTCGACCATGCCATTAGAAGCCATTGCCATTAACGATCTAGATGCGCCGCTCATCAAAAAACCTGCGCGCGACAATGAGCTTGCTGAGCGCTTGCAAGCTCTCTACGATAACGATGATACCCAGCCAAGTGGCGCTGAGGTCTTAAGTCTTATTGAGCAAGGCTTCAAGCGTGGTCATTACCTGTATGTCGGTATGTTCAATGACAAGCCTATCGCTGCGGTTGGCTGTTTTGATGATGGGCAAACCGACGCCAAACGCTTGCAATACTTGACGGTGCACGAACAAAACAAGGGGCGCGCGATAGACGCTAAATTCATCAAACTGGTCTATGACGCTGAGGTCAAAAAAGGTGTGCGCCAGTTCGTCCCTGTCGATAGCGATATCCATCACATTATGAGCGATTATGAGCTGCTACGTGTCAAAGAGTGATCTGATATCTATGTTTGCCTATATTACTTCTGTATTTATTTATATTATAGTAGAAAAGCTAAAAATGACTTGACACTAGCGCCTATATTTAGTTTAATAGCGACCTCAACGAAGACGGCTCGATAGCTCAGTAGGTAGAGCAACGGATTGAAAATCCGTGTGTCGGCAGTTCGATCCTGCCTCGAGCCACCATTTCGTTGACCTAATTTAGCTGTTAATTAAGCAGCCAAAACCCTCAAGCTATATAGTTTGAGGGTTTTTTTATGACTAAAGATCAGGCAAGCACATACTCATTCATAACACTTTTATGCTACTTTTCATCATGTTTTGCTCAGTATACTGGGTAGCACTAACAGAAGCGGGTGAAGGTAATGAGAGAATTTGATTACGATTTGGATTATAAGAATCTAGATCTGCGCGCGCAGCCTGAACTATACCGAGTGGGGCGCGGTGAGCAAGGCGTGTTACTCGTTGAGCCATATAAGTCTGAGATTCTGCCGCATTGGCGCTTTGCGACGCCTGATATTGCTCGTGAGAGTAGTGAAAAAATCTATCAGATGTTTTTGGACTATTTAGCAGACGATGACTTCGTTGGTGCCGATATGGCACGCAAATTTATTCAGATGGGCTACACCCGCGCGCGTCGCTACGCCAATCATAAGGGCGGTAAAAAGTACAAAGGCCCTGTACCTGATGATAAAAAAGGTCAAAGCGGTGCGCATGGTCGCGAGGAATTACCACGGCAAATCGAAGACCCCGTTAAGGCAGAATCAGCGCAAATATTTAAAGCCAAATGGGATGAGTGCCGCGCAAATGAAGACTATCTACGGATGAAAAAGGAGCATCGCGAGCGCTACAAAGAAGTAGAATAATGGCTTAGTTTGAGTGCTAACTTTAACCCTTAAAACTATCGGTTTAGCCTAGTATTTTTAATACAAACATAATAATGAGTACATCTATGCAAGATAAAAAACTGTTGATATTTGATTTTGATGGTACGTTGATCGACAGCGTTCCTGATCTGGCTGACGCAATCAATACGATGCTGACAACGCTTGGCAAACCTACCTACTCGCTCGATACGATAAAAGAGTGGGTCGGTAATGGCTCGCGCCTGCTGGTTGAGCGTGCTCTGGTTGGACAGACACAAGTACCTGATGGCGCATTGACACCATCCGAGGCAGATCATGCAGAGCAGATATTTTTGGAGGCTTATAACAACATTGAAACCAGTAAAACCGTCGCTTATCCTGATGTCGATAAGGGTCTACATCAATTAAAACAAGCGGGCTACACGTTAGCGCTCGTGACTAACAAACCCATACGCTTTGTACCCAAAATACTTGAGAGCTTTGGTTGGACGCCGCTGTTCTCAAGCGTGCTTGGCGGCGATAGCTTACCAGTTAAAAAGCCTGACCCAACCCCGCTGCTTCATACCTACCAGACTCTTGGATTTACGCCCATGCAAGCGGTTATGATTGGCGACTCTGTCAATGATATGCTCGCTGGTAAAAGCGCTGGTATGGATACCCTAGCGCTATCTTACGGCTATAATTACGGTCAAGATATTCGAGATAGTCGACCTAGCGCCGCCTTTGACAACTTTGCAGATTTGCTTGATTACGTTTTGAATCAGTAACCTTTAAACAGCGACTCACCGCCTATTATAAATAAAAGAGAATTGCCTGTATGAGCGTCCCTAATGATATTGCTATTGCCCAGCAAGCAATCTTGCAACCTATCAATACTATTGCGCAAAAGCTAGGCATAGATGCAGACCATATCGAGCCCTACGGACATTACAAGGCCAAAATAGACCCCGCCGACGTATTTGCAGTACCTGCGACCAAGCGTAGCAAGTTGATCTTAGTCACCGCCATTAACCCCACCCCTGCTGGTGAAGGCAAGACCACGGTCACTATTGGTCTGGCTGACGCGCTCAATCGCATCCATCAGCAGCAGCGCTCAGGTAAAAAAACGGTTGTCGCTATTCGTGAACCCTCCTTAGGCCCAGTATTTGGTATCAAAGGCGGCGCCGCTGGCGGTGGATACGCGCAGGTGTTGCCGATGGAAGATATCAACCTGCATTTTACAGGTGACTTTCATGCAATTGGTGCGGCCAATAATTTGCTAGCCGCGCTGATTGATAACCATATTTATCAAGGTAATGCACTGGGTATCGATCCCAAACAAATCTTTTGGCGGCGTGCGGTCGATATGAATGATCGTCAGCTGCGCAATATTATCAGCGGTATCGGCAAGACGACTGATGGCATCATGCGTGAAGATGGCTTTGATATCACTGTTGCCTCTGAGGTCATGGCGATATTATGTCTGGCAACCGATTTAAACGATTTAAAGCAGCGCTTGGGTAATATTTTGGTTGCCTTTAATAAAGACAAACAGCCAGTCTACGCTCGTGATCTAAACGCTCACGGCGCTATGGCAGTTTTATTAAAAGAGGCCATCAAACCCAACCTCGTCCAAACGATCGAGG
>NZ_JBQQFC010000288.1:0-3027 GCF_052258445.1 Psychrobacter sp. T6-1 | reverse complement strand
TAGCTCTAATTAATCATTACGCAGCGTCTTTACTCTCCGCAGCGAGCTGACGTAGTACATAATGCAATACCCCGCCATGACGCACGTATTCGCGCTCTTTTGGCGTCTGTAAGCCTACGTTTACCTCAAAGGTTTCGTTTGAGCCATCAGCGCGAGTTGCAGTAACTTGAGCAGTTTTGCTCTCGCCATTGTTCAGACCAGTAATGCTTAGCACTTCTGAACCGTCAAGGTTAAAGGTCTCAGCGTTCTCGCCCTCTTTAAAGGTCAATGGCAATACACCCATGCCGACTAGGTTTGAGCGGTGAATACGCTCGAACGAGCTGGTTAACACGGCTTTTACACCCAGCAATATCGTACCCTTTGCAGCCCAGTCACGGCTAGAGCCTGAACCATACTCCGCGCCGCCAAGAACAACGAGTGGACGCTTATCTTCTTTATACTTCATAGCGGCGTCATAGATGGCCATCTCTTTGCCGTCTGCAAGTGTCGCTTTGTCGTCTTTAAAGTAGTAAGTATAGCCACCCTCGCGGCCATCCATCATCGAGTTTTTGATACGGATATTGGCAAAGGTACCGCGAGTCATGACCGCATCATTACCACGGCGCGAGCCATAGCTGTTGAAGTCCGCTTCCATAACGCCGCGCTCTTGCAAGTACTTGCCTGCTGGCGAGTCAGGATCGATATTACCGGCTGGTGAGATATGATCGGTAGTAATAGAGTCACCGAACAGACCTAAGATGCGCGCGCCTTCGATATCAGGAATACCTTCTGGCTCCATAGTCATACCATCAAAGAACGGCGGGTTTTTGATGTAAGTAGAACCCTCATCCCAAGGATATAGCTGACTATCGGCTGAGCTAATCGCGTTCCAAGCTTTGCTACCATCGAATACTTCGCCGTAGTTTTTGCGGAACATATCAGCATCGATGTTATTGGCAATCAGCTCATTGATCTCATCAGAGGTCGGCCAGATGTCTTTTAGATAGACGTCGTTGCCTTCCTGATCTTGTCCTAACGGCTGCGTCGTTAGATCGATATCAACCGTACCTGCCAGCGCATAAGCGACAACTAGCGGTGGTGATGCTAGATAACTTGCCTTTACGTGTGAGTGGATACGACCTTCAAAGTTACGGTTACCAGAGAGTACGGCAGCGGCAACGAGATCATTTTCTTCAATGCCATCCTCGATTGCCTCTAAAAGTGGCCCTGAGTTACCAATACAAGTGGTACAACCATAACCTACTAAGTAAAAGCCTGTTTTCTCTAGCTCTTCCATTAATTTAGATTTCTCTAAATAGTCTGTGACCACTTTTGAGCCTGGCGCTAATGAGGTCTTGACCCACGGCTTAGCTTTTAAGCCTTTAGCAGCAGCCTTTTTGGCCACAAGGCCTGCACCAATCATAACCGCAGGGTTTGAGGTGTTGGTACAAGAGGTAATCGCAGCGATAACCACTGAACCGTCACGTAATTTGTGCTTTTTATCATTGATATTGACGTCAGAGTAGACGTTAGGCTTAGCATAGAGTCTATCAGCTTGCTCTTGCTCACCGCCTTCTTGATCAAAGCGTACTTTGCCCTCGACTTCTGATTTGCGATCTTTAGTCATTTTCGCTAATGTCTCGCCAAATTTTTCATGCATATCAGATAGATTGATACGCTGCTGTGGCAAGTTAGGACCAGCTAGTGCAGGCTGCACCGAGGATAGATCTAAGTGCAAGTTGCTCGAATAAGTCGCCGCTGGCGTGTCAGCATCGTGCCACATGCCTTGGGCTTTGGCATACTTTTCGACCAGCTCAATTTGATCATCGCTGCGGCCTGATAGACGTAGATAGTCAATCGCCATTTGATCAATTGGGAAGATACCACAAGTTGCACCATACTCAGGCGACATGTTAGCAATCGTCGCACGATCTGCAAGCGGCATCTGATGTAAGCCTTCGCCATAAAATTCAACGAACTTACCGACAACGCCGTGTGCGCGTAACATCTCAACGACACGCAGTACTAAATCTGTCGCCGTTACGCCCTCATTGAGCTTACCTGTCATCTCAAAACCGACTACTTGCGGGATGAGCATAGATGACGGTTGACCCAGCATCGCAGCTTCGGCTTCAATACCGCCCACGCCCCAACCGAGTACGCCGATACCATTGATCATCGTCGTATGACTATCGGTACCAAATACCGTATCAGGGTACGCGGTCAACTCGCCATTGACGTCCGCTGCCATGACGACACGCGCTAAGTACTCAAGGTTGACCTGATGCACGATACCGGTCGCTGGTGGTACAACAACGAAGTTTTCAAAGGCATTTTTGCCCCAATGCAAAAACTCATAGCGCTCATTGTTACGCTTAAATTCAATCTTTTCGTTGAGATCAAGGGCGTCTTCACGACCATAAGCATCGACTTGTACCGAGTGATCGACGACCAGCTCACTTGGGATAAAAGGATTGATCTGCTCCGCTTTTCCGCCAAGCTCAACGACCGCATCACGCATAGCCGCCAGATCAACAACTGATGGTACACCTGTGAAATCCTGCAACACTACGCGCGCTGGCATAAAGGCGATCTCTTTTGACGCTTCTGCGCCTGCGTCCCAGTTAGCGACCGCTTCGATGTGGTTTTTGCCAACGGACTGACCATCGTCCTCGTTGCGTAGTAAGTTTTCAAGTACGACCTTCATACAAAACGGTAGCGTATCGATGTTGTCGTAAGTCTCAGCAAGTTTGGGCAAACTATAGTAAGCATGCTCCTTGCCATCAACGCTCAAGGTGTCTTTTACATTAAAAATATCACTCATGGTAGCTTCCTTATCTACTAGGTAGAGGTTATGAATTTATTATTATCACTGCTCATAAAATATCGCGGGTGCTGCGATTCTACTGCGCTGACAGCACCTATAATTACTCTTATAACTGTCAGCATTAGTACTCTTCTACCATAGCAAATAAGAGCACAGTTGTTAACACTAAGTCGTTGATGAATAGTAACCAAAAGGATAATCAAAATAACAGCTTAGTCCTA
>NZ_JBQQFC010000287.1:0-3036 GCF_052258445.1 Psychrobacter sp. T6-1 | reverse complement strand
ACGTTTAGGCATACTAATGCGTATATCTGCGCCTAAACGTGTGATTGCTGCCTATTATAATGATTGACGCTATAAATGATAGGAATAATTTATAATTGTCTCTTAGTAAAAGATAACTATAGACCCAAAAACAAAAAGCCCCAATACTTATTGAGACCTTTTAAATAAAAGCTATTTATTTACTGTCAGCAAAATATCAATTAAGCATCATACGGATCGCGCAGTACGATAGTCTCTTCGCGGTCAGGACCCGTTGAGATAATATCGATAGGACAATCGATGAGTGCTTCGATACGCTTGATGTAGATTTTGGCATTTTCTGGCAGATCATCATAGTTAGTGATACCGACTGTTGACTCGCTCCAACCTTGCAAGGTTTCGTACTTTGGCGTCACAGACTCATAAAACTCAGCATCATGAGCGCCTGCGCATTCAGTCTCTGGCAGATTGTAACCCACACCAATCATCAGCTCTTCTAAACCGTCTAATACATCAAGCTTAGTCAAGCAGATACCTGACAATGAGTTTAATACCACAGCGCGGCGCAGGGCTTCGGCGTCGAACCAACCACAGCGACGCGCACGTCCCGTCGTCGCACCAAACTCATGACCAACACGAGCAAGATGCGCGCCCACATCATCAAACAGCTCCGTTGGAAACGGACCGCTACCGACGCGGGTGGTATAGGCCTTTGTGATACCTAAAACATAATCTAAGTATAAAGGACCGATACCCGTACCCGTAGAGACGCCGCCTGCGGTAACACTAGAGCTGGTGACAAACGGATAAGTGCCATGATCGATATCGAGTAGCGTGCCTTGCGCGCCTTCAAACATCAAATTCTTGCCCGCTAAACGCAACTGATTTAAATCTTCAGTGACATCAGTGACCATGCCTTTGATTTCCTCGCGCCACTCTTGGCACAGCTTGAGCGTCTCATCAAAGTCAATAGCATCGACTTTATAGTACTGCGTCAACTGAAAGTTATGATACTCAATAAGGTTACGTAGTTTTTCTTCTAGATCATCACGGAACAGATCAGCAAGCTTGATTGCACGGCGAGCGACTTTGTCTTCATAGGCAGGACCAATACCGCGACCTGTCGTACCGATTTTGCCACTGCCGCGGCGAGCTTCACGAGCTTGATCAAGTGCCACATGATACGGCATGATAAGTGGGCAATTGGGCGAGATACGCAAACGCTCGCGTACCGGAACATCGTTAGCCTCAAGCTCCCTCATCTCTTTGAGCAAAGCGTCAGGCGCTAGCACCACGCCATTACCAATAAAGCAAGTCACGCCCTCACGTAGGATACCTGATGGAATCAGATGCAAAATAGTCGTTTTTCCGTCGACCACTAAGGTGTGACCTGCGTTATGACCGCCCTGAAAACGTGCAACGGCAGTGGCTTTTTCAGTCAGCAAATCAACGATTTTGCCTTTGCCTTCATCGCCCCATTGGCTACCCAAAACTACGACATTCTTACCCATGATAAATCCTTACGCTACTGTATTGAGTACTCGTTTTAAACCAGCTTACTCTCAAACTTATCAGCTTACCTTTGGTAGTACTGATACATCTGATAATTGCGCTACTATAAAACGGTACGAGTGTATTTAATAAACTTTTGGTGCCGTTATAAATGCTATATGTTTAAACAGCGATCAATTGCCAGTCATTATTATGCAGTGTGAGTCGATGCGTCATGCCCTGCGGACTATCTTGCTCATTTAACGGCATAGTCACGCGATTGCCCTGCTCACGTAGCTGTACTATTTTTTGCTGTAGCGCCTGTTTCTGACTCGCGTCAGCATTACTGCTCGCTTGGTAATCTACAAGGACAACGGTGGCATCATCTAGTTTGACATGAGCTAGCAGGCGACTGACATCCATACTAAACCCTGTCGCCGCGCGCTTAAGCTCGTTCAATAGAGGCTCGTTCGATAATTGACTACCGCTCATCCCATCAAATCGTCCGCCGCGCACTAAAGGCTGGGTCTCGCTATTGATATAACCGTTAAAGACGATGCCTGTATGATAGTGATAGCCTGAGAGCTCAGTAATATCGATACTCACATCGCATCGCCATTTATCCTGTAGATGGCTTGTAAGCAGTTGTAGCTCATCGATCGCGCTAGCAATTTGTTTGTCTTGCTTGGCATCATCTGATAGCTTTGCCAATAGCTGCTCGGTATCGTGTCCATTGCGTGCTAGGACATAAAAATCTGTGCCCATCGGCAGGGACTGGCAGACTCGTTTAAGCTCTGGCAAGTTCTTGTTGGCATAGAGATACATGAGCTGCTCAGTATCATTATCTGATAATTCAGCTAGCTCGCTTAGACGCTTAAAGATAGCCACATGACCTAAGTCAATGTGCAAATTAGCGCTCATTTTTAGCGCCGTTATCATCGTCATCAGCACATCTATCAGCTCGATATCGGCGTCAATAGCATGACAGCCAAAAATCTCAGCGCCTAATTGCAGCGGCGTACGCGAGCCAAACAAGCCCGATGGCAACGTATGAATAACGTCGCCTGCATAACAGTAGCGAGCGATTGCTCTGCCGCCGTGATGAGCATCAATACGCAAAATCTGCGGAGTAATATCCGCGCGCACCCCCATCAAACGCCCAGTCAGCTGATCGATAATCTTAAAAGTTTGCCTTTTTAGATCCTCTGAGGCGTCTCTTAGCAGAGACTCAGTAAACTCAATTATCGGCGGATTAACCAGCTGATAGCCGTGGGTGATAAGCTGCTGGATCAATTGATGACGCAGGATTTCTTGCTTTTGCGCATCATCAAATAGGACGTCAACGACGCCATCAGGCAGTAGCCAGTGATTGGCTGTTTCTCCTGCAAATTGGCTAAGGTGAGCACTGCTTAGAGTCGGCAGAGCATTAGATTGAGCAGAATCAGAACTAGCAGGCACAATAAATCCTTGTTTGGTATATCGCTTACCAAAAACGCAGTATGATAAAAGGTGACGATCAAATAAAAGTTTTTAGCACACAACACTATCTGCCTAATGATACTAAAA
>NZ_JBQQFC010000286.1:0-3073 GCF_052258445.1 Psychrobacter sp. T6-1 | reverse complement strand
GTACACTGCGCGGCAAATCCTGATTTTAAAGAAGGCGTACGGGCGCTGCTGATTGATAAAGACAAAGATCCTAAATGGTCGCGATCGCTTAGTGAGTGTTTATCCCCTGAGGGCCGCGATTATATCGAGCAGCATTTTGACAACCCTTATAGTAAAGACGCGCACCCCTTAAAAGACTGGCTAGGCGCTGATGCTTTGGGCGCGCAATACGTTCGCTAAGCTTTACGTATAGTTGAGTTCCTTCAATAGTGCTATCTCTTAGTCTAAATATGTCAGTTTTTTTGAGACTGACAATAGAATATATAATCAGAACAACAATCATCAAGGAGTGATGACATGAGTCCAAGTAAACATAGCGATAGTCAAAGTAGACCTAATATTGCCTTTATTGGTCTAGGTAATATGGGCGCGCCAATGGCGGAGAATCTGATAAAAGCAGGATATAAGCTCTCGGTGTATGATTTATCACAGGCGGCGCTCGATCGTTTGCAGAGTGCGGGTGCTAGAGTCGCCGATAGCCCAAAGGATGCGGCACGTGACGTCCAAGTCGTTATCACGATGTTGCCAGCAGGCAAGCATGTACACGCGGTCTACTTGGATAGCGAAGAGTCAAACGGTCTACTCTCGGTACTGCCTAAGGGTACACTCGTCATCGACAGCAGCACCATTGCCGCAAGTGATGCACGCAAGGTGGCGACAGAGGCGAGCAAATTAGGCATCGACTTTTTAGATGCGCCAGTCTCAGGCGGCACGGGCGGCGCTATTGCAGGTAGTCTCACTTTCATCGTCGGCGGTAGAGCAGAGGCCTTTGCCCGTGCTAACCCTATCCTTGATGTTATGGGTAAGAATATCTTTCATGCAGGGGATCATGGTGCAGGACAGGTCGCTAAAATATGTAATAACATGCTGCTTGGCATTTTGATGTCAGGGACAGCTGAGGCGATTAACTTAGGGGTCAAAAACGGCCTTGATGCCAAGGTGCTCTCCGAGATTATGCTCCAAAGCTCAGGGCGCAACTGGACGCTTGAAGTGTATAATCCTTATCCTAACGTCATAGAAACCGTACCCTCGAGCAATGGCTACAAAGGCGGATTTATGACCGAGCTTATGCAAAAGGATCTTAACCTTGCCATGCAAACAGCGCAAACAACAGGTGCTGATACGCCAATGGGTGCTAGGGCTACTGAGCTATACAACGAGCACAGCGTCCAGCATGGTGACAAGGATTTTTCCAGTATCATGGCGCTGCATGATAAGTCAGTATTATCGTCCTAATCAGTTTTACTGCCGTATACTTTAATAAGCAATAAAAAGCCGTTGATGCTACTCACGATAGCACCAACGGCTTTTGTTATTACAAACCAATTTAACTTTGTAGCTCATACACCAAGGTCTGAATATCTTTGGCCGCTTCTCGTAGTCTTGGTACATGGCTTAGTAGTTCATCGAGCGATACTCGTATCGTTGGCGCGTGTATATAGAGCGAGCCCAAATAGCGAGATTTTTTATCAGATATGGCAACGGATACCGCTACCATCTCAGATATAAACTCCTCATTATCGATACCGACGCCTGTCTTGGCAATGTGATCAAGCTCAGTATTTAAAGCACTGATATCGACGATGGTGTTTTTAGTGAACTTATCGAGCGCTAAGCTTTGGAGCACCTTGCGCCGACTCTCCAGACTTAACTGACTTAAATACAGTTTACCCGTTGCTGTGCACCACATGGGTGACTTAATACCTACTGGCAAGTAGATTTGCAAGGGTAGTTTAGTCGCAACCCTATTGGTATAGATCATATCGGTATGATAGGGAATACCAATGCCGCAAGTCTCTTTTATATCGTCTACCAGCTTTTGTAATATGATTTGCCGCTCGTTAAAGAACTGCCTATGTTGCCAAAGCTCAACACTTAGATTGCGCACGCGCTTGCCAGGGATAATACCGCCACCGATATCGACTGCAACAAAACCTTCATCAACCAGATTTTGTACCAAACGATGTATTGTTGGTTTTGGAATATCGAGCATTTGTGAGAGCTCAAGGGGCGAGATAGGTTTGGATGAATAGGACACCGCTTCGATAATTTCTAACACGCGAGTAATAGAGGATACTTTGGGCATAGAAGAAGCTCAGTATAGATAAAGAGAGTAGTTAGAAAGTTTGAATTCACTGAAATGTATATAAACCAGTAACAGTAAGTATAAAGAATTACGATAATAATCACTAGTTTATAGCGATAAACTTTACTAATTTATGAATCTTATTATTAATATGTTCAACTATCATAGATACATCAACTCACAAACCGAAACAAATGGTAGTAATAAGTAATAGAATATTTACTGTCTAAAATACATTTATAGTCCATTATACAGAAACATCTTGAAATACTTTCTTTATCTCGAATTTGTATATTTACTTGAGTTTAGGGAGTAGTAGGTCGTAAAAAGCAAGTGTTTTAGGTTGCTAGGTGCCACTAATTACAATATGCATGCAATCTTTACATAATACTAAACAAAAGGGGTCTCTGAGGGGATGACTTTTGAAGCTAAAATTGTTTTAATCTGCTCAACAAAAAAATGATTATGCAAACCATCCAATCAATCATTTTTATGGGCAAACAATCCCACACTTTAGGAGAGAGTTATGAAATTCATCAAATTATCTTTGGTTACTGCTGCTGTAATGGCATCAACTGCTGCTATGGCCGCTGAGCCAGCTTATCAGTACAGCAGTGATAACGGCATTATCCGTAACACTACTGGTGCTGTTGTTGGTACGACTAAAACTATCTTTAACACGCTTACTAACCCAGCTTCTGTTAGTGCTGAAGTGGGTTCATTAGGTTACGGTGCAAACGTTGGCTTTAGCGTTAACGAAAAAGTAGAACTACAAGCGGGTTGGGCAGGTGGCGATGTTGCTGACCTATTTGGCGGTGACTTTGACGTTGAAGATATCGAGTATGACGTTGATTCAGACTTTAGTAACCCGTACCTAGGCGTTCAAGTACGTCCTGCTGGTAACTGGTTCACTATGGGTGCTGGCGTAATCGTACCTGATAATGAAAT
>NZ_JBQQFC010000285.1:0-3094 GCF_052258445.1 Psychrobacter sp. T6-1 | reverse complement strand
GTGACATGATAAGCTTTAGCGAAGCTGCGGATAAAAGCACGTTTGACCATAGGGTGACGGCTTGAGGCCAAGCGCCCAGCAACTTCGCTTAATTGCTGCTGCGGGACAAACTGTTGGATCGTGGCGAATAAATTCATAATAAAGCTACCAAAGTATTTTGTATAAGAGCGGTGTTTGTATAAGGACATGAATGGCGGTATTTTATCACGATAAAGCGGATGCTGTGTGAGCATAAGTTATCGGTTTACGACTGTTTTATTTAGCCCTCTTACTAAAACGTGCAAGCTATAGTCGATATCAAATAAAACAGATAAGTCATATTGTAGCGCGAGATTGAAATAGTTTTTTCTTGCGTGCTGTGCCTACGCCGCTTGATGCTGCAAAAAAACTATTTCAACCTCGCTGTATTTTTTTATATTAGACTGATTATAGTATCAATCTCAACAAAGGAGTCAGAATGAAGGCACTCATTCAGCGGGTTCATAATGCCAGTGTCACGGTCGGCGCAGAGACTGTTGGCGCTATAGAGCAGGGCGTATTAGCTTATATTGGGCTTGGACACGAGGATACGATAGATCATGGCAAGCGTATGATCGATAAAATATTAACCTACCGTATTTTTGAAAATGAGAGCAATAAGCTTGACCGAAACGTGCAACAAGTGAATGGCGGTGTATTGTTAGTATCGCAATTTACCCTCATGGCAAAAACCAATAAAGGTCGGCGTCCCGACTTTGGCGGCGCAATGGCTCCTGATAAAGCGCAGGCACTATTTTCTGAGATGGTCGCTTACGCCCAGTCTAAGCATGCAAACGTTGCCACAGGTCAGTTTGGCGCTAATATGCAGGTTGCAAGTATTAATGATGGACCACTTAACTTTATATTAGAAGTGTTATAGCGCTAAATGTTATAAATTATAGAACCTAATGTTATAGAGCTAAGTGTCATCAAACCGTCACAATTTAAGTGTTTAATAAGTAGTCAGTAAGCATCGACTTTATATGTTAATTACTCAAAGTTTTATAACAAGGCTTGTATATGCAAAGTGAGCAGATTTTGATTGTCGAGGATGAGCTTGCGATTCGCGAAATGGTAGTGATGACCCTTGAGAGCGCAGGGTTTGAGAGTTTGCAAGCGGCGGACGCGTTTGAGGCACACCAGCAAGTGGTGGATCATAGGCCAGCGCTGATTTTGCTAGACTGGATGTTGCCCGGTGATAAAAGCGGTATTGATTTTTGTCGCATGCTAAAGAGTGATGAGTTGCTGCGCGAGATACCGGTCATTATGCTCACGGCAAAAGGAGAGGAAGATAACAAGGTTCATGGTCTCGATGCCGGCGCGGACGATTATATGACCAAGCCGTTCTCGACGCGTGAGCTGATCTCAAGAATCAAGGCAGTGCTACGCCGTAGTAGCGCACTTAGTAGTAATACACCGATAACAATAGGCGCGCTTAGTTTAGATAATCAAAGCCAGCGGGTGAGTGCTAATGGACAGTTTATCGATATAGGTCCGACAGAATATCGCTTACTGGCATTTTTTATGAGTCGTCCAGAGCGCGCTTATACGCGCTCGCAGCTATTAGATCAGGTTTGGGGCGGCAACGTCTATATCGAAGAGCGAACAGTCGATGTACACATTCGGCGCTTACGTAAATTACTACGTCCTTATGGCTGTGATACCTTGATTCAAACGGTTCGCGGCACCGGTTATCGCATGTCTAGTTTGATTGAAAAAAAGCAGTAAACGTAACCACTAAACACAGTCTCGCTACGAGAAAGGATGAGAGTAGTCATGTCGATTGACCACCACAAGCCAAATACGTCTGAGCAAGCTGATCGATTTGATAATAAAACAGTAATGACAAAGATGAACCGTGCTTGGGAAGCGCTAAAAGATGCCGTGGTTTTAATAGACGGTGACGATCGCTTGACGTGGTGGAATCTGGCAGCGGCGCAGCTATTATCATTGCAAGACAAAGATCAGGGCAAAAGCATTTTTGACTATATTCAGGCGCCTGAGTTTCACGAGTATTATCAAGAGGTCACAGCCCATCACGATCTGCACAAAGATGTCCATAATGATGGTGTGCACATGGCCTCATGGCGTGATCCCAAGCGTTATTTAAAGTGTGAGATGACAGCTTTTGATAAGGATAAGCTGTTGATGATCTATGATGTGACGCGATTGCAGCATTTAGAGCAAATGCGCCGCGATTTTGTAGCCAATGTCTCTCACGAGCTACGAACGCCATTGACCGTATTGATGGGCTACCTAGAGAACTACTCAGACCAATCCGACATACCACCAAAGTGGCAACGTGGGCTTGAGCTGATGACTCAACAGACCGCGCGTATGAATAGAATCGTAAATGATTTGCTACTGTTGTCCAAAATCGAAATCGAAGAGACGTATGAGCTTGGTTATATCGATATGACCAAATTGCTCACGCATGTGTACGATGATGCGCAGGCTTACAATCAGGACTATGGACATACCATTCATTTGCAAATAGACACTTATGACGGGCTGTATGGTTCAGAGATGTACTTAAACAGCGCGCTATCGAACCTAGTCATTAATGCCATTAAGTATACGCCAAAAGGCGGCAATATCGAAATTAGCTGGGTTAAAACCTCTCAGGGTTGTCAGTTCTCTGTTACAGATAATGGTATCGGTATTGCCACGTCGCATATCGCGCGTTTAACAGAGCGTTTTTATCGTGTCGATAGTGGTCGTAGCCGTGCTACAGGAGGCACGGGACTGGGGCTGGCTATCGTCAAGCATGTATTGCATCAATACAATACATGCTTACAAATCGAGTCGGAATTAGGCATAGGTTCAACATTTAGTGCGACTTTTGCTAGCAGTTATGTACGCTCACTATCTTAAAGGATTGTCTAACCATACGTATCGTATTGGATCAATGTATGAGATACCTAAGTCGTGATCATTCAGGTTTTATAAGTAAAGGATAAGGATTCACCGCGCTACCCTTGATATAGATGCCGTAATGCACATGAGGCGGCGTGCCTTTGGCGTTACCACTATCGCCCACATAGCCGATGATGTCGCCACTATCCACCCAATCGTT
>NZ_JBQQFC010000284.1:0-3102 GCF_052258445.1 Psychrobacter sp. T6-1 | reverse complement strand
AATAAGTTTGAAAACATGGGCGCGCAACTGGTTCGTGAAGTCGCTAGCCGCACTAATGATGTCGCAGGTGACGGTACGACTACGGCCACAGTATTGGCTCAGTCTATCTTGCAAGAAGGCATGAAATCAGTGGCCGCTGGCATGAACCCTATGGATCTTAAACGCGGCATCGACAAAGCCGTACGCGCCGCCGTTGAGCAAATTCATGAGCTATCTACCCCAGCTGACGATTCAAAAGCTATCGCGCAAGTTGGTTCAATCTCAGCCAACTCAGACACCAAAATCGGTGAGCTTATCGCTCAAGCGATGGAAAAAGTCGGTAAGCAAGGCGTCATCACGGTTGAGGAAGGCTCAAGCTTTGAAGATACGCTAGAAGTCGTCGAAGGTATGCAGTTTGATCGCGGCTATATCAGCCCGTACTTTGCTAATAAGCAAGACAGCCTAACGGCTGAGTTTGAAAACCCATATATCTTGCTCGTTGACAAAAAAATCGGCAACATCCGTGAGATCGTGCCACTACTTGAGCAAGTGATGCAGCAAAGCAAGCCACTACTTATCATCGCAGAAGACGTTGAAAACGAAGCACTGGCAACCTTAGTTGTGAATAACATGCGTGGCGGCCTAAAAACGTGTGCCGTAAAAGCACCAGGTTTTGGTGATCGTCGTAAAGCCATGCTAGAAGATATCGCAACCTTGACCGGCGCTACAGTGATCTCTGAAGAGATTGGTCTAAGCCTAGAGACGGCAACTCTTGAGCAGTTGGGTACCGCCAAAAAGGTCACTGTTGGTAAAGAAAACACCGTTATCGTTGATGGCGCGGGTCAAAAAGCTGACATCGAAAATCGCGTCGAGTCTATCAAACGTCAAGTGGAAGAATCTACCTCTGACTACGATAAAGAAAAGCTACAAGAGCGTATGGCAAAACTTGCCGGCGGCGTTGCCGTTATCAAAGTTGGCGCGGCGACTGAAACTGAAATGAAAGAGAAAAAAGATCGCGTTGATGATGCTTTGCATGCCACTCGTGCTGCGGTCGAAGAAGGCGTTGTCCCAGGCGGCGGCGTAGCACTTGTTCGCGCTTTGAACGCACTATCTGAGCTCAAAGGCGACAATGACGATCAAGACGCAGGTATCAAGATTCTGCGCCGTGCGATGGAAGCACCGCTACGTCAAATCGTTACTAACTCAGGCGAAGAAGCCTCAGTTGTTGTTAATGCGGTCAAGCAAGGTAGCGGCAACTACGGTTACAATGCGGCGTCTGGCGAGTACGGTGATATGCTAGAGATGGGTATCCTTGATCCTGCAAAAGTTGCGCGCTCAGCACTAGAGAATGCAGCATCGGTTGCTGGTCTCATGCTCACGACCGAAGTCATGATTACTGACTTACCACAAGGTGATGACGGCATGGCTGCTATGGGCGGCGGCGCTGGTGGAATGGGCGGTATGGGTGGAATGGGTGGCATGATGTAATTTATGCCCTTAACCTGTAATGCTTAAGACTATAGTTTTCATCTTATAGTCTTTGTCAAAACAAAACCCCGATAGGCTTTGGCTTATTGGGGTTTTTTATGCGTAGAAGCTAAAACTTGGTAATATAAAACTTGAATTTAAATAAATAGTGAACTAAAGTTTTACTTTTGGCTTTTATGTGAGGTATATTAATTATACGGCTACTAATTTCTTAACTGTTTTTTAATACTATCACTCATTAATAGGTGAGCTTTTATGAACGAATCTACTGCAATTCGAAAGTTTGATAGCGATGCATCCGCTACTAGTTACCTGAATATTAAAAGCTATAATTTTTATATTGCTCGGCAAGGTTATTCTGACGAAGAGTTACGTTTTTCAGAAATAAGTTGTATATTAACGCTAAATATACCTGAGATAACTGTCCATGACATGACAATCAATACAATTGAGATATATTTCAGAACTGCAGGCTCTATTCGCAAGCAATATAAATATACTAAATCATCTAAAACTTTAAATTTAGAGCTATCGCATGACGATTTAAGTGCTTGGTCATCAGGAATGATGCATCCTAAGGCGTACTTGGACCTCATTTCATTTGACTCCAAACATATAAAACTTTATTTATTTGCGGGCAACTAATTAGTAAAGGCTCTTATAATTATTGTTGCTAGTTATCCTAAGCTGAAGGCTGAATTTCTACTCCAGCAAGTAGCAATGATTAGACGAGTTTTGCTACTAAATCGATAAGTTGAAAGAAAAAACTTACAATCCAGCTAGTTCTGAACAAAACTTATAAATATTAGTTACTGATCCGCCTCATCGCGCCTAAACGTCCAAGTGTTGTCATCAGACAATTCATCGACATAATAATAACCTGCCAAATCAAAATCTTTAAGCTGCTCAGCTTTGGTCAGTTTATGATCCGCCGCGTATTTCACCATTAGACCACGGGCCTTTTTGGCATAAAAGCTGATTACTTTATATTGACCATTTTTCTCATCTTCAAAACGTGGCGTAATAATCTGTGCGTCCAAAGCTTTTTTCTTCACTGCTTTAAAATATTCGTTAGAGGCTAGATTAATCAAGACTTTGTCATCACTATCTGCCATTTGCTTATTGATGGTATCGGTAATCTGCTCGCCCCAAAACTCATAAAGGTTATCACCGCGCTTATTTTTGAGTTTGGTGCCCATCTCAAGTCTATACGGTTGGATCAAGTCTAAGGGTTTGATAATGCCATATAATCCTGACAAAATTCCTAAATGCTTATTAACATAGATAGCCGTATCTTTATCCATGCCGTACATATCAAGTCCGGTATAGACGTCACCGTCGAATAGGTAGCCGGCGGGTTTGGCATTGTCATTATTAAAGGGCTTGTCCGTATCCCATTGCCACTCTTGATTGCGCTTAGCATTTAGCTGCGCTAGATCATCAGAGATGCTCATAAGCTCCTGCAAGTCCATTGGCTCCTTAGTCTTAAGCGATTTCATTAAGGTCTGCGAGTGCGCAATGAGCTCAGGCTGGCTGTAGTAGTTGCCAATGTTCACAGGAACGGCATCAGTCTCATTTAAAGATTTGGCAGGAGAGAGAACAAAATACATAGTGATTCCCTTTAAGTAATAATTA
>NZ_JBQQFC010000283.1:0-3116 GCF_052258445.1 Psychrobacter sp. T6-1 | reverse complement strand
GCTAAAGGTATATCACGTCAAGCTTGATAGGTATCGTACGGTTTATGCAGCAGTCAACTCATCCCCTACAGTCTCAGTCAGCATCTGCAGCGCACTCTATTGCTGATGCGCCTGTGTACCCATCAGCTTTGCAGCAAACTTACGATACTATTCCGCGCACGCGTCCATTGACTCCGCTGCTAGACACTATTGACGCGCCTGCTGATTTGAATGATTTAAGTTGCGAGCAGCTCATTACATTAGCCGATGAGCTGCGTCTGTTTGTACTGTATTCAGCAGGTCAAAGCGGCGGTCATTTTGGCGCAAACTTGGGCGTCATTGAGCTGACGATTGCACTGCATCATCTGTTGGATATGCCGCAAGATCAAATCGTTTGGGATGTCGGTCATCAAGCTTATGCTCATAAAGTATTGACTGGTCGCCGTGATAAGCTTGGCTCTATTCGTGCCAAAGATGGTCTAACCGCTTTCCCTGAGCGCGGCGAATCTGTATACGATACCTTTGGCGTGGGACACTCCTCGACTTCTATCTCAGCTGGGCTTGGTATGAGCCTTGCGCTGCGTTACCAAGGTCGCGCGCAGACTGTTGCTTGCGTTATCGGCGATGGTGCGATGACAGGTGGCATGGCGTTTGAGGCCATGAATGATGCGGTGCAGCAAAACGCTAATCTGCTAGTCATATTAAATGACAATGATATGTCGATATCCTGCTCTATCGGTGGGTTTTCACGGCATTTAGCGATGCTGTGGGAGTCAGGCTATCAGGTGGATATCGCAGAAACGGGCGAGCCTGTCTTGCGTCATAGACCTAATATGCGTGATTTTGATCGGCGCAAACGCCACAAAGCCATGCGCGATGTTCCTAATTTAGAAGACAACTTGTTTAAAGCTATAGGCTTTACCTACTTTGGCCCCTTTGATGGTCATAACATGCCTGAATTATTACAGGTGTTATCGAGAGCTAAACAAGTCAAAGGCCCAGTCTTGGTACATATTTATACCACCAAAGGTCGCGGCTTTGCGCCTGCTGAAGCGGATCCTGTGGGTTATCATGCGATTAGTAAGCTGGCTGGTGATACGCCAAACAATGATGTCGCCAAAGACAGTCCAGCTAAAGCACCAGCACTAAAATTCTCGCAAGTATTTGGGCAGTTTTTGTGTGATAAAGCTGAGCAAGACGATAAGCTGTTAGCTATTACGCCTGCGATGGAGGAGGGCTCAGGGATGACCCTGTTTGCCCGCCACTATCCTGAGCGCTTCTTTGATGTAGCAATCGCTGAGCAGCACGCGGTCACGCTGGCAGGCGGCATGGCAACCCAAGGGGTCAAGCCTATTGTGGCGATTTATTCCACATTTTTGCAGCGCGGTTATGATCAATTAATTCACGATATCGCTTTGCAAGATTTGGACGTGATGTTTGCTATCGACCGTGCAGGGTTAGTCGGTGAAGATGGTGCAACCCATGCGGGTATATTTGATTTAGCCTTTATGCGCTGCGTACCTAATATGATTGTCGCGGCGCCAAAAGATGAAAACGAGTGCTACCATCTACTTAATACTTGTTATGAGTATCAAGGGTGCAGCGCGGTTCGTTATCCACGCGGCACGGGCACAGGCGCCCTTATCGTTAAGCCTGCTGAGCAGTATAAGATCGGACAAGCCGTTATTGAGTCAGTATTGGGTTCTAGTGAGGCTCAGATTAAGCTGATTTTGCTAGCGTTCGGAACTAGGGTTGCGACAGCTGAGCAAGCGGCAAAGGTGTTGAGTGCTGAGCAAGCCGATTGTCAGATTCAAGTGGTCAATATGCGCTGGGTCAAGCCTTTAGATAGTGAGATGATAGAGTCGCTAATTGAGCAAGGCGCGACGCATATCGTAACGCTTGAGGAGCACGTCATCATGGGCGGGGCTGGTAGCGCGGTCAATGAGTATTTGCTCAATGAGTCAGTCGCTTATCAGCGTCAGCGACCGGTAGTACTTAACATCGGTATAGCCGATCAGTTTGCCGCTCATGGCTCGCAAGCCGAGCAGCTCGCAGACTGCGGCTTAGATGTCACAGGCGTAACCTCTCAGCTCAAAGGTTTGTTATCTTCGTAGTCTTATATTTTATTGAAAATATATTTATTAGCTTTAAAAGTTTTAGTACGACGCCTGCTTGCCGCAGGTGTAAATTATTTTACAGTGTGTCTTAAATGGCTTTAGCTACGGCTAATGCTTTTGTTTTATTCATTGATTAGGTAAAAGGTTATTTATGGAACCCATGGTCGTCATCGCAGCGCGTGCTGCTGAAAAAGTTGGAAAAGAGATCTTGCATGCGCATCAAAACCGCCACAAAATCGAGTTCGATACCGAATCTAAAGGTCTTGATGGCTTGGTCACTCGTATCGATCGCTTTAGCGAAGAGCTGACGATTGCGACGCTCAAAAGCAGCTATCCAACGCATTCATTTTTGGGTGAAGAGTTTGGTATGCAAGAAGGTCGCGGCGAAGATGCTGATTGGTGCTGGATTATCGATCCGCTCGATGGTACCAAAAACTTCGTCCACGGGGTTCCGCAGTTTTGTGTGTCTATCGCCGTGCAGCATAAAGGCGTCACTCAGCACGGCGTTATCTATGATCCCGTTCGTGATGAGATGTTCTCAGCGAGTCGCGGCAAAGGCGCGCGTCTTAATCAGCGCCGTATCAACGTTAGTGATCGCAAAACGCTTGAGGGTGCATTATTTACCACAGGTCATCCGCTAGAGCGTAAACGTAACGGCGAAGTCATCTCTTATGCCAAAGAGCACTTTGAGAGCTTGCAAAAGGTCTGTGAAGCGGGCGGTCAAATTCGCCGCCTGGGCTCAGCCGCCCTAGATCTATGTTACGTAGCAGCAGGGCGTTTTGATGGGTATTTTGAGATGTCTATCAAGCCTTGGGATATTGCGGCAGGTGAGCTGATTGTCACCGAAGCGCGCGGCGTGGTTGTCGATCATACGGGCGCGCATAACTCTATGACTACAGGCTCTATCTTTGCCTGTAACGTCAAACTACTCAAGCCACTAATGCAAATCGTTGTCCCGGCTTGGAACGACGCCATTTAATATCATTTATTAATAATCACAAAAAAGCTGACTTCAAAATG
>NZ_JBQQFC010000282.1:0-3120 GCF_052258445.1 Psychrobacter sp. T6-1 | reverse complement strand
GTGACTGCAAAAGTACCAGCTAGAAGGCTGGCAAGTAATAAATGACGTTTTAACATAGTAAACCTCTCATAAAAATACATGTCAAGATACATGGTGGCGTTATTTTATAGATAGCATATAGCACTTGCAATATAAATCATCTGAGTATTAACAAATAATAACTACTTAACAGTCTGTGTTTACTATCTTCAATCCATTACGCGGCTTTACTCTTTAATCTGCAATGCCGCTACTGCTGGCAACACCTTGCCTTCTACAAATTCCAAAAACGCACCGCCGCCTGTTGACATATAACTGACGCCATTCGCTACTTGATATTTATCAATAGCTGCTAGCGTATCACCGCCGCCTGCGATTGAAAAACCTTCACTATCGCTCACCGCTTTCGCCACTATTTGCGTGCCTTTGCCAAAAGCATCAACCTCAAAGACGCCTACGGGACCATTCCACAGTATGGTCTTTGCATTTAAGATTGCATCCGCTAACTTTTCGGCACTAGCGGGCGCGATATCCAAAATCATATCTTGCTCACCAATAGCGTCAACAGACTTAATAGTGGCAACCGCTTTTTGTAGTGAGCCGGTAAAGTCTGCAAAATCAATATCGTCTTTGCTTGCCACTACCACTTCAGACGGTAATAAAATCTCTGTTTTGTTCATGATAGCGCGTGCAGTATCTACTAGATCCGCTTCATATAGCGATGCTCCTACGCTGTGACCTTGAGCTGCCAAAAACGTATTGGCGATGCCGCCACCGACGATGATCTGACTACAAACCTCTGCCAAACTGTGTAGCACTTCAAGCTTGGTCGATACTTTAGAGCCACCGACGATCGATAGCATAGGCTGAGCAGGTGTTTCAAGCGCTTGGCTAAGCGCATCAAGCTCGGCTGCCAGCAGTGGCCCTGCGCATACGGTTTTGTTGTCTTGACGCATCATTTGCGTGACGCCTTCGGTTGAGGCTTGGGCGCGGTGAGCGGTGCCAAAAGCGTCCATGACGAATACATCACAAAGATTGGCATATTTTTGTGCCAGTGCTGAGTCGTTTTTCTTCTCGCCTTTATTAAAGCGTACGTTTTCAAGCAGCAACACTTGTCCTGCTTGCACATTGACCGATTCACCTAAATAGTCACTACTCATCGCCACAGGCTGCTCTAATTTCTCACTTAAATAATCAGCCACAGGTGCCAGCGAATATTTGCGCTCATAATTGCCTTCTGTAGGACGGCCTAAATGCGAGCAAACGATAACCGCGGCCCCTTTATCAAGCGCCATCTGAATCGTCGGTAGGCTAGCTTGCAAGCGAGCATCACTAGCCACCTTACCATCTTTGATAGGGACATTTAAATCTTCGCGGATTAAGACCACTTTGTCCGTCAAATCCAACTCACTCATACGCAAAAAATTCATGGTCTACTCCGCTCATTTTTATTTATAAATCATCGATGGCTAATGAATAAAACTACCATTACTCACAAACGCTGTATTCTAGCAGTTTTTATCGATTTCTCATAAATAACTGATGCAAATTATTGCTATAAGCGTCTATAAATACATCCCTAAATAGCTTATCGAACATCAAGTTGGGTTCTTGATAACATTTCGTGGTGGTAGTTGTACCTCGTTACTACTATGATTAAGCGTCAAAACAATAAAGATTTATTAGGAGAAAACCATGAGTATAGATTTAGACCAAGCAAAAAATGAGTTGTTAAAATTACAACAAGAGTATCAGACGCGTATAGATAATATTGAAGATCATATTCAAAACCCGCAAGACGATCTTAATGAGCATTGGGAAGACCAAGCCATCTCATATCGTCAAAATGACATGAGAAAAAGTCTAAAAGCGGAGGCGCAGCAAGGTCTCATTTATGTCAATAATGCCTTGAGCCGTATCGAAAATGGTACGTATGGCGAGTGCGAGGTATGCGGCAGAGATATTGAAGACAAGCGCCTTGAAGCTCTACCTTATGCCACCTTATGTATGGAACATGCTGAGTAGCCCTCAAGCTTGTCTTTAAATGGTAAAGATAAATGATCTAAGTAAAAAAGACCGTTATGTCATATAACGGTCTTTTTTTATGTTTAACATTTATCGTAGCATTAATACTTATACCGTACGGCGCGTGGCCAAACTGTTCAAGATGTTTTTGGCATCACCCCAGCGCGTCGCTGAACTATTAGCGCCTAAGATGACGATAATCGCGGGACGATTATTGACGCGAGTCTCCATTACCACGCAGCGCCCAGCCTCATTAATAAAGCCTGTTTTGGAGATGCCAATAGGATAGTTACCTGAGCGTACTAAGCTACTGGTGTTATTAGCCTTATAAGTACGATTGCCGTTTGAGTAATTCGACACATAAAAATCGTAGCTTTTGGTGGTCGAAAAACGACGAATAACATCATAATTACCCGCGGCGCGTACTAGTTTGACGAGATCATTTGACGAGGCAACGTTGCGCTTATCAAGGCCTGTTGGATCACCAAAAAATGCAGTGGTCATACCCAAATCTTGTGCTTTACGGTTCATGGCGCGCATAAAGGCACTATAGCCCCCTGGATAGTTACGTGCCAGACTCTTTGCCGCAGGATTTTCTGATTTCATAAGTGACATCAGTAGCATCTCAGCGCGGTTGAGGCGATCGCCTGATTTAAGACGTGAGCTTGCACGCTTAGGACCGACAAAATCCTCAGGGTCAAGGGTGAGCTCCTCTCGCATATCAAGACCGCTATCGAGCACCACCATCGCTGTCATAATCTTGGTAATACTCGCCATAGGACGAGCGACATCAGCGTTTTTCTCATAGATAGACTCACCGGTTTCGGCATCAATTACCGCCACACTACGTGAGTTGGTACTAATGGGAATCATGTCAGTGGTACTACCAAAACTGCCGCGGTAGGTTGTATTGTAGTTATTAGTAGTGTTGTAACTGTTGCTACTACTACCATAGCTGCCAGCATTAGTTAGGTTGGTTGTACCATAACCGTTGTCTACTTTTCTTATAGTAGAGCCACTATTGGTAGAGCCACTATTTGATTTGTACATAATATTGCGAGCTTCAGACAAGCTATCAGCGCCGCCCCAACTCATACGAGCGCTTGCGCCACTATC
>NZ_JBQQFC010000281.1:0-3189 GCF_052258445.1 Psychrobacter sp. T6-1 | reverse complement strand
CCTCACGCTAGATACCGATAGTGATTTCCCTAAATCTGAGCAGTGGCGCGCCGGACTCACTTTGATGGCGCAGCCCAAGGGTAAGCGCAACAGCCGCTTAGCGGTACTCTCAGGCGGTGAGAAAACCCTAACCGCGCTGAGTCTTATTTTTGCGATATTTAAGCAGCATCCTGCACCCTTTTGCGTACTTGACGAAGTCGATGCGCCGCTCGATGATGCCAATGTCGCGCGCTTTACCAGCTTAATTGAGGAGCTTGCAGGAGAGGTGCAGTTTATTTTTATTAGTCACAACAAGCTCTCCATGCAGATTGCTGATGAGCTAAAAGGTATCACTATGGCGCAAGCTGGCGTCTCAACTTTGGTCAGTGTGTCCTTGGATGAAGCGATCGATTATATCGACAGCTAGAGGCTTATGTAGATCATTTGGTACTGAACCTGTTTTCATTTAAACGGCAAATAGTGATTTTATGCTTAAAAATATAGTAAGATAAACTTGCCGCACTCAAGTAAGTACGCGTGCTAAACATAGCAAGTGATGACGGCGTCTATTAGCCATGCTAGACTATTGCTATTTGTTTTCACTATCATCCCCTTTGTCATTATTAGGATATCTCACTCATGACCGCTATTCAGTTTATCTTGATTGCCATTGCAGCCTTTATTGTGCTTGCAGGGCTGTTTATGGTCATTCGCAGTTTTAAGCGTCGTCAAAATACTGAAGCCACTCCGGTGAATTATGACAAAAATGGCATTCCTATTATTCCGCGTCATGAGCGTAATATTGTTGATCAGCCAGATCTTGACGATACTGTCGCAGGCGAGACCAGTATCGCGCCTGATCGCGAGTATCTACAAGCGGTCGTCGAAGACGAGCCTACAACGGAGTCTGCAACCATCGATGATATGCTAAATCATGCCCAAGCTGACGCCAATCCTGCCAGCGAGCAAAGTGAGGAATATGAGCGCTGGCAGACGGAGCAGCAGCGCGCTGATGATAGTGAATTTGCAGCGATAGCGCAGCAGATCAATAATGATGATAATAGCGATGAGTATTTAAGTGCGCCTACGCAAAATGGTGAGCAAGAGATTGACGCTTTTTCAAGCCTAGTGTCAGCCACAGACAGCCTGATGCCTGTCATTGATACCTTTGATGAGCCAAGCTTTGATGACAACAGTCCGGTGCTCGATCAGCATCTACTTGAGCCTGTTGATCAAGCGCAAAACGGTCCGCTGATTCATGCCAAAGACAACATCAACATTACGATTTTGCCGCAGCAGTACCGTGACCGTGCAACGTCCGTCATTCGTGGTCGTGACCTGTTAGGGTTGATAGATAAATATGGTCTGCGCTTTGGCGCGATGAATATGTTCCATCGCTATGAGCAAAAAGACGGCACAGGTATGCTTTGGTTTAGCATGATGGGCATCACTGATGAGGGTATCGCGCCTTTTGACCCGCATAGCGTGGCGACCAATACCTATAGCGGCGTCGTGGTGTTCTTATCGCTACCGCACCCGCAGGCGCTGCATAGTTTTGATAGTATGATGAGTATTGCCTACATGATGGCAGATGATCTGGACGCGGTTATGCTTGACGAAAATAACGAGCCGATCACCCCTGAATATAAGCAGCAACTGCGCAATCAAGTACGCGACTATGAATAAAGGCTAACCTCTAATAAAACAAAAAACTCTAGCCTTATTGAAGCAAATAACGTCATTCGTTTTACGTTATTTGCTATCAAAACTTGTTATGATATTGGCATCTTGAACCGTAAAGACGCCGATTATGACTGACTCAAAAGCTACCAAACCCTCTACTAAAAATGCAGTAAAACCTGCCGTAGATAACGACGCTATCATCGCAAAAATGCGCACGCTTATCGAAACGCTCAAAACCCATAACTATCGCTACTATGTGCTGGATAATCCTATCTTAGACGACAGCGAGTACGACCAACTGCGCCGCTCGTTGTTAGAGTTAGAAGAAGCCTACCCTGATCTTATTCAGCTAGATAGCCCAATCAATCAAGTCGGCGATACCCCGCTGTCAGCCTTTACCCAAGTGACCCATGATATCCCTATGCTATCTCTAGGCAATGTCTTTGACTATGATGATTTGCACGGATTTATGCGCCGCGTCAATGATCGTTTAAGCTTGGCCCAACAAAACCCTGAGTACGAGATGGAGCTTAAGCTGGATGGACTGGCTGTTTCCCTCAAGTATGAGCATGGACAGTTTGTGCAAGCGGTCACACGCGGCGATGGCCAAACAGGTGAGGACATTACCCAAAACGTCAAAACTATCCGTAACTTGCCGCTGTATCTTAGCGAAGCAACAAACATCGAACTGCTAGAAGTGCGCGGCGAAGTGTTGATTCCCAAAGCAGGCTTTGAGCGCTTAAACCGCTTGGCAGTCGAGAACGATGACAAAGTCTTTGCCAATCCGCGTAATGCCGCTGCTGGGAGCTTACGTCAATTAGATCCCGCTATTGCTGCTAGCCGTCCGCTAGCGTTCTACGGATACTCGGTCAATCAAGGACTACCCGAGACGATAGAGACGCAGTCTGCCGCCCTCGCTTGGCTTGGTGATCTTGGCTTTACCGTCAGCGCGGTGCGAGTGGTGGCTCACCCGCGCCAAGCACAAGAGTACTATGAGTCAATGATTGAAACTCGCGAAAAACTGCCGTTTGAGATCGACGGTATGGTTATCAAGGTTAATAGTCTTGCACTCCAGCAGCAGCTTGGCTTTTTATCGCGTGAACCGCGCTGGGCCACCGCCTATAAATTCCCCGCCCAAACCGTCATCACTCGCCTAAACGATATCGAATGGCAAGTGGGGCGCACGGGGCAAATCACCCCAGTCGGTAAACTTGAGCCCGTCAAAGTCGGCGGCGTCACCGTTAGCAACGTCACCTTGCATAACTTTGGTGAGATTGAGCGCTTAGATGTGCGCGCAGGCGACATGGTTAGCGTGCACCGCGCAGGCGACGTCATCCCTAAAATATCTCGCGTCTGGCACGATCAGCGCTCCAAGGAATCTAAGCCCGTCACCCTGCCGAGCAACTGTCCGGTATGCGACTCTCCTGTAGTGCTCCCCGAAGGCGAAGCGCTTGCCCGTTGTAGCGGCGGTTTGTTTTGTCCTGCTCAGCAAACCGAGGCCTTAATCCACTTTGTCTCGCGCCGCGC
>NZ_JBQQFC010000280.1:0-3194 GCF_052258445.1 Psychrobacter sp. T6-1 | reverse complement strand
GCTTATTTGCGCTTATTTGCGCTTATTTTACTTAGTTACTGCTATTTTCCTTGAGCACTCCCATGCTATAAAACAAAAAGGCAACAGCTGATATGACGATAAGAAATGGCGTGAGTAACCAGATAGTAATATTGATCAGTAGTGATGACAGCGCTCCGTTAAACATAACATAGTTAGGCGCTACGGCATCTCTGACAATATCGATAGCGCATTTTACGATAGGAAAGAGCAAAGTACTGATGCCAAGAGTGAGGGTATACTTATCAAAGCTAGGATCGACGAGTAAAACGGCAAAGTAAAATACCGCAAAAAAAGTAATACTTAGTGCTAAGCATTTAAAGATATAGCTTAAATGAATCACAGGAAGCTCCTTATTCTCACTCATAGCATATTTAAACCAAGCCATTCAACAATTTCTATTTAATGAATATATTATATGTTATTAATTGAATATACAAGTAAACTGAGCAGACAAGTGTATTTTTAAAACGGGATTGGATGATTACTTACTCAAGGCTGCAATTAATATGTGGAACGAGCGTTATAACGAAGCAGAATATGTCTTTGGTACTGAGCCTAATGACTTTTTAAAAGCGCAGTTTGCACGGATACCTGCTGGCGGGCGCGTGCTCTGTCTAGCAGAAGGCGAGGGCAGGAATGCAGTGTTTTTGGCTGAGCAAGGCTATCAGGCGACCGCTATGGATTTATCCGAAGTGGGTTTAAACAAAGCGATAAAGTTAGCTATTGAGCGAGGCGTTGACATCACCACTCAAGTCGCTGATTTGGCTGATTATCAGTTTGGTATGGGACAGTGGGATGGCATCGTCTCTATTTGGGCGCATCTGCCGCCTAAAATAAGGCAGTATGTGCATGCTCAAATTGTGCTCGCACTAAAACCTAATGGGGTATTGATTGTTGAAGCTTATACCGAGGATCAACTTGAGATGGACGCTATCGGTGGTCCCCCTGACGCGCAAAAGGAGCGCTTTAGCTCACTAAATAACTTGCAAACGGAACTGACTGAGTTGGTACAAATTATTGGCACCGAAAAACAGCGTGTGATATCTGAGGGCAAGCGTCATCAAGGACTAAGTGCTGTGGTTCAGTTTGTTGGACGTAAAACGTTGGAATTTTAAATACTAGAAAATAAAAACACTATTATTTCTAACTAGAATACCGTTTAGTACTTGTACTGTTTCATTTTGAAATATGACAAATGTTCGTGATATGTTCTATTTTGTGTGAATAGCTTAATAAGTTTTGAGTCATAAACTCTATTTGCTAAGGTACGGCATCATCAATTAAGAGAGGAGAAATACTGTGAGTAGTCAAGAACAAAAAGACCATACTGTCAACAACTCAGAAGATCTAAAGAGTAAATTCACTGAGTCTATTGATGCCTTCAAGCTACGAGCTGAACTATTGGTCGCCAACTTAAAGGAAGGCGGTGATGATGGTTATGATCATTCGACGACTAACGCCGGCGAGAAAGGCCTAAAGTCAGGGAAAGTCTCTGAGCTTACGGTTATAGCCCCCTTAAAAGAAGGCGGCGCTGAACGTCTAAAAGAGATTTTAAAAATAGCAGGGGGTAATCTAAAAGGTGCAACACGAGTAGGAACCTTGCACGATCTGCGCTTTGTATTTATAGATGATGATACTAGAGTGCTGTTCTGTACGGCCTACGATGGCGACTGGGATCCTTACATTGATGACTTTGCGACCAAAATTCCTGAATTAATGGATATTTTATTTGGCAATGTAAAAGGCTGGCCTGGCATCAAAGACCCAAGTGTCAAACAGTTTATCTTAGACCACCAAATTACCGCTGCTGGCTGGTATGTTGGAGTGCCGCATCTCACTGTACAAGACATCCGCCGCCATGAGCGCATTGTAAAGGGGATCAACAAAGCTTTGGATGAAGCTCAAGCGAATTAAGTATTGAATCTTTCAATCTAAAAAATTCTGAATTATATTCCAGAAACTAAAAAATAGGGTTCATCTATGAGTAGAGATAATAATAAGAGACCACTGTCTGAATTGACTGATAAATTGCAGAACTTCAAAGACGAGTTCGGCAATCCTGTTGAAGACAGTAGCTTTGAGACATGGTTTAGAGATATCAAAGAAGAAGTGGGCGAAAGTATTGAGGCGATGACTCGTAAAGCACGCGGAGTTTTCAACCCTAATCTAGTGACAATGGCGCTAGATAATATTCAATCTATCGTGCTACGTGAGCGTCCAACGCCCTATTTTGGCACAGTAGTGGCGCTAAAAGTTAACGATGAGGCAGTTGGACGACAACTACTAGCCAAAGTGTTGCCTGATGTGACTGGGAGTCAAGGATGGCATAATGATATGCAAGCCACGTTATCTATTGTGATAACTTACGAGGGGTTAGAGGCGTTGGGCGTGCCGCATTCTTCACTTGATAGTTTCCCTGAGTCGTTTAAAGCTGGTATGGCCGCGCGTGCTGAGCAGTTGCATGATTTTGATGTCAATGCCCCTGATAATTGGATAGCACCTTTTGGTGATAAAGGCGATATCCACGTAGGCGTAGCTATCATTGCTGATACCAAAGAGAAATGGCAAGCCAAACTTGATGAGCTTAAAGATAACCTCAAAGATCACATTGATGATCACAATCCTGCCCATGGTGATATAGAGATATTGATGGAGCAGAACTTTGGTTCAAACAATACTGTCAAGAACGTCTTCGGTTATCGCGACGGTATCAGTAATCCTGAAATCAAAGGCAGTGGCATTCAAACGCCGCCTAGCCATGATGGCGATCCTATTGCTGCAGGCGAGTTTGTACTGGGTTATGAAGGGGAGGCAGGTACTGTGGCACCAATGCCGCAGCCTGAAATCTTGGGCAAGGATGGCTCGTTTATGGTGCTACGCGCTTATCATAGTCACGTTGCTGCCTTTAATAAGTATCGTAAAGACAACACCGATGATGAACAGGAGGCAGAGCTACTCGGTGCCAAAATGTGGGGGCGCTGGCGATCAGGCGCGCCGCTCATCTTATCTCCTGATGCGGATAATCAAGCATTGGGTGATGACCCGAGTCGCAACAATGACTTCGGTTATAAAGGCGATCCTTACGGCAAAAAGTGCCCGTTTGGCGCACACGTACGGCGCATGAATCCGCGCGATAGCAAAGACTTTATCTTATCTGATGTGCGTATTCACCG
>NZ_JBQQFC010000279.1:0-3208 GCF_052258445.1 Psychrobacter sp. T6-1 | reverse complement strand
GCGATTGGAACGGGCAGGTTTTGACTGTGAGTTTATGTATTATGGTGACAGAGATCAAACGGGCGAGCAGGCGCAAGTCAAAAACCTCTGGGCGCGGCGCGGCAGCACTGACCCTGTAATTTGCTTCGCCGGTCACACTGATGTCGTGCCCACTGGCGATGTCAATAATTGGACATACCCTCCTTTTTCTCCTACTATTGCTGATGGCTATCTGTGGGCCCGCGGTGCTGCGGACATGAAAACAGGCATTGCCGCTTTTACCGTAGCCGCTGAGCGTTTTTCGGCTAATCATCCTGAGCACAAAGGCTCTATTGCTTTTTTGATTACCTCAGATGAAGAAGGCCCGTCTATCAATGGTACGGTAAAAGTGATTGAGACCTTGGAAGCGCGGCAAGAAAAAATTACCTACTGCCTCGTTGGTGAGCCTTCAAGTACCGATACGTTAGGTGATATTATCAAAAACGGTCGCCGTGGCTCCTTAGGTGCTGAGCTAACGGTCACAGGAAAGCAAGGTCACGTTGCCTACCCGCATTTGGCCAGTAATCCGATCCATGCGGCAATGGCTGCTTTGGCGGAATTAACCGCTGCACAGTGGGATAAGGGTAACGATTACTTCCCTGCGACTTCCTTGCAAATCTCCAATATTAACAGCGGTACAGGCGCAACCAACGTCATTCCTGAAACGCTTAATGCGGTCTTTAACTTTCGCTTTTCCACAGAGACTACGGAAGAAGAACTCAAAGAAAAAACTCACGCTATTTTTGATAAACACTTCAACAATAGTAAAGCCAATTATGATATTCATTGGAAATTATCGGGTCAGCCTTTTTTGACTCCAGAAGGCAAATTGGTATCCGCTTGCCAAAACGCGATCAAATCGGTAACAGGTACAGAGACGACATTATCTACTTCAGGCGGGACATCCGACGGACGCTTTATCGCGCCAACTGGTGCACAAGTGGTTGAGCTGGGGGTGCGCAACGCAACGATTCATCAAGTCGATGAAAAGGTTGAGGTTGATGATTTGGGACGACTGGCGCAGATATATGAGGGGATTTTGGAAAATTTATTATTGGATGAATAGCTTTATTCAATTGGTGGGTTACGCTTGAGCTAACCCACCCTACGCCACTAAAGCCTTTTACTACTCAACCACCTTAACCCAAGCACTCTCATGCCGAGTAAAGCCAATCTTTGGATAATATTCAGTCGCTTGCGGCGCAGACAATAAAATAACTTTGCAGCTTGGTGGTAATTGCTGCTCAATATGTTCAATCATTGTCTTGCCAATACCTAGATTTTGATAGGCTTCATCGACAGCGATATCTGATAAATAACAACAGTAGCTAAAATCGGTGACGCAGCGTGCTACACCTATAAGCTTTTTGCTGCTATTAGTATCATTCACACCTTCTTCGTGAACCTCATCAGTCCAAGCTGTCACTAACAGATTGGCATTATCCAGCATCCCTTTTATAACATAAGGATTATCTATAGGACGGCGCTCGCCTAGACTACAACGCTTTAATACCTCTATAAATTGAAAAGGCGTAATTGGCGTATTGATTTGATAACTTACCTGCGGCGTTGGCATAGATGTTCTCTCTACTTCTCGTTGCTCGTTTCTCGTTGATCGTTGTATTAATGGCTCACTCAATCCCAATATACAGATCCAACTGACCATACTCTAGATTGCCACCGATATAATGCTCAAAATCGACATTGTAAGTACGAGTATGCTCGCAATCAGGATTATGAAAATACTCCCAAGCCTTCTCCCAAGCGTTCATTACGGTGTTGGGCATTCTGCCTTCTTCGGTGAATACTAGATACTTGCCTTCAGGGATAGTCACCGTAATGACATCGCTACCATGAGCGGCACTTAAAATATTCTCAGGGCTAAGAACGTTGCTGTCTTTACTATTATTTTCATTGCCATCCTCTCCCTCTACAGGCTCGCTCTCTACCTTCCAACTGGCGACCACATCGAACGCGCCAACTAAATCCTCGCTCTCATAATTGTGATAGACCCCGTAGATATCTTCGTTATCGCTAAGGTGACTGACATGGTTTTGGTAAAACTTTTGCCATAATCGACCTAACTTTGCGCTGTCATGGCTAATCTCAGCGTTATTGGTAGTACGGACACTGATACCTTTACAAACTATCGCTGTTGATAGCTCTTTGACCTGTGATGTCATAATGTTGCCTTGGTTTTATACTTATAGCGTTATATTTATAGAGTAAAACTGAGAGAGTTAAAATAGAAAAATTAATCGGCTTCATCGATCCAATTCATTTGAATGGCTTCTAGGATGCCTTCGTTTGACTTTTGTGGATCATCATCAAAGCCCTCTAATTCTGTTACCCAGCGGTGCAAATCAGTAAAACGAATGTACTGCGGATCCGTCTCGGGGAACTTCTCGTATAGCTCTATGGCGATATCTAAGCTGTCTGTCCATTTTAATTTTTGCGGGGTCATGGTGATTCCTTTATTTACGATAAAAACGATAGACTCATCCTAACAAACTTCGGCAGATGATTATAGATGCATTTATTAGAGCATGATTGAATCATACACTTGGTACTTGCATGGATTTGACTGCGACTTGATGGCTATTCCAAGTCGTGATCACATCAGTCAGCTGCTCGCCTGTCATATCCAATAGCGCTGGCGTTTGCTGACCTTGTTTATTTACAAATACGAATTTGGTCATCCCTACCGCCATTAACTGATCTTTTACAAAGAAGTGATGCTCAAAATAAACATACTTTTTATCCCAGCCTGCCACCGCGCTTCTTAGAGTCATTTTGTCCAAGAATTTGATTTGCTTGAGATAAATAATCTCCTGCATAGCGACAATCCACTCAGGAGTTTTGATGCCTTTTTGATGGCAGCAGATCCTTAGCCACTTGGTAACATTAAGCTCAATAAACGATAAAAAGCGATAATTTGGCAGATGATCCCGAAACCCTAAATCGTGCGGTAATACTCGGTAGTGCCGTATAACTGGTGCTCTTAGCACCTCTTGACTGAGAGTCTCGCTAACCGATTGTTTTTTGAGCGCTTGTTTGAGCAGACTGGTCATAATAAAAAAACGGAGCAACATGTTCATAAATCATTCTCTTTTATATTAGGGCGTGTCTAAATGCCGCCTACTTTAACGCAAAAAAAGCCACCTGAGTGACTTTCTTTGATGTGTGCTAT
>NZ_JBQQFC010000278.1:0-3210 GCF_052258445.1 Psychrobacter sp. T6-1 | reverse complement strand
AAGTCAGCGATACTTTTTGGCTTATTCAGCTTGGACTCGTACTCAGCGTAAATCTCTTTAACGTCTTTGTCATCCTCTGGCATGGCCCACTGCTCAACTTTGACAGGCTTCCCCGTTGGGGTAAACACGTCTACTTCAAAGCCTGCCTTTTTAAAGTGCAATAAAGGTACCATCATCTCAACGGGATGATTACCTGTGTCAAACTTATTGCCGTTCTCCATGGTCATATACTGCTGCTCGGTACAGATCATCATAATTTTCTTATTGCCCGTATAGCGATTATCATACTCGGTATGATCGTAGTTGGTTTTGTTCGGTGCGGCTATCTTTAGCGAGGACTTAGAAGGGATATAAGCGCCTGACTCAGTCTCTTGCGGCTCTAAAACCAAGGTGTCTTTGGCCTTATCTAAAGTATCTTTGGCTTTGTCTACTAGGTTTTGGATATTCATAGTGGTTCCTTTTTAATAGGTTTTTATTATTGATAGTTATGGATAGCCAAATTAATAAACTTGATAGGCATATCGATTTGGCTATTGTCTAAGGGTAAAATAACAAACTAAGGGGGCGTTAAGTAGAAGAGAGTTTTTATGTTTCGTAAGCTTTGTAAGGGGTCGGTTGTTAAGTTGCAAGAATTATCTATGTAACAACTAACCACTCTATAAATCAACTTTTATCCTAATATACTGCATCTGTGCATTGACGCGACCGCCGATCTGCATGGCACTAGCGCTATGAGTCACCGCTAAATACAGATAGCCATCTCTCGCCCAAAATATATCAGCAGGATCAGTGATAGGCATCCAATTTTTAAAGCCTGCACTCATAACAGGGATGATCTCTCTGCCTTTAACTTTATAGAGTCCGAGATCGGTATGACCCTCATATGGGTTGGCGTAAGCTGAGATGATATAGCGTTTATTTGGTGAGAGATAAGGATAAGCTGAAAACTCTTGAGTTGAGAACCCTTCAACTTGATCAAACATTTGATAGTTCTGACTCTCCCAACGCAGTACTTCAACCAGATGCTGATCTAAGGCATCTATTTGGCCGATATATCTATACGTTTCGCCATCATCGTCACTATCGATATCTACTAGTTTCAAAGAGTCCTTAACCAATTGAATAGTTATTATGCCATTACGTTTTTTGATGGCGTTTTTATGTGATAAATAATCGACAGCGAGCGGACGTTTTTTCTCAAAAAAGGCTTTATCTATTAATTCAATTTTAAGATAGTCATTGAGTACTTTGCCAGCTGAAAAAAATTGATCTTTTTTGCCTACTGACAAATGCGTTATTCGATTTAACTCATTAGTATCAAGTAATTTGACAGGTGCAGGTGTTACGCGGGCTAATGGTTTTTTAATAGAGGGGTTTGTCGATTCAATGACGTTCTGAGCAGCCATTGCCGAATGGTGGCTGCCAAAGCTAAGCAGCAAAGCGGTCAGTGTAGAAAGGAGTCTAGCAGCGTAAGGTTTAAACTTGCTGGAGATAAACATGGTAATAGCGCCTCTTTCAGGTTTTTGAAAGAACACCCTTACTTTAGCTTATTTTTAGGGCGGTAAGTTAAGATCTTTGTCTCAACATTTTAACTTGCGGGTTTGAAGGGTGGAATATAGTCGTCCATAGAGTCAAAGTATAAAGCACGAAGGGTAGCAAGCAAGTATTGATAAGGTCATGAATACTGGCCTTTATATCTGAGCCTTCTAAAGCCATTAGACCTTTTGGCGCTATGATGTGTTTATTGTCAAAGTACTCACCTAGTAAGGCAATGCCGATGGCGACTAGCAAAGCAAAAGTTGAGCGGATGGCTTGCTTTTTGATAATAGGACGTAGGATAAACAGGCAGAGCAGGTAGACGCCGACGCCAACGTAGATATGTAAGGCATCTTTGGCAAGACCTGTCACTTCAATGACGCTTAGTTTAAAAGTAGTAAAGTCCACTTATTTATCTCAAATGTTAGTTATAGATAATAAAAAAGGTGAGTTACGCCTATGATAACTCACCTTACTGCCAAATTTAACTTTTACCTAACTACACGTCCCACTCGACAAAATTCTTGAGTAGTTGCAAGCCTGCGGTATGGCTTTTCTCAGGATGAAACTGAGTGGCAAATAGATTGTCTTTGATAATACTGGCACAAAACGGCTGTCCGTAATCGCAAATGGCGGCAATTTGGGACTCATCGTTAGGAGCGCAGTAATAACTGTGCACAAAATAAAAGTGCTGATTGTTCTCTATGCCCTTCCACAAAGGATGGCTCTCATCCATATCAGTAATCGTATTCCAGCCCATGTGCGGTACTTTAATCGTCGCGCCCTGCTCGTCTATCCACGTTGGGTCAAAGGCTTCTACGTTGCCGTCTAGGATACCCAAACAAGCGGTGCCACCGTTTTCAGCGGAGCGCTCAAATAGCGCTTGCATACCGACGCAAATCGCCATGACGGGCTTATTAAAGATAGCGTCACGTACGACATCATCAATACCAGCATCACGCATACCGATCATACAGTCGCGCATCGCACCAACACCGGGGAAGACGATTTTATCAGCAGCTGCGACGACTTTGGGGTCGTTGGTGATGGACACATCGCTGCCGACATTGGTGAGTGCCTTGCTGACCGAATGCAAGTTACCCATACCGTAATCTAAGAGTGCTATTTTGGTCATTAAAACGCCTCTTTGGTCGATGGTAGCGTATTAAGCGCGCGCTCATCATACTCACAGGCCATACGCAGCGCGCGAGCAAAGGCTTTAAAGGTCGACTCGATTTGGTGATGGCTGTTTTTACCTTTAAGGTTATCCAAATGCACGGTCATCCATGAGTGATTGACGAAGCCGTAAAAAAACTCGCTAAATAGATCGACATCAAACGTACCGACGTGCGAGCGAGTAAAAGGGATGTCCATATGTAAGCCAGGACGACCTGAGAGATCGACGACGGCGCGCGTTAACGCTTCATCAAGCGGCGCATAAAAGTGCCCATAACGACGGATGCCTTTTTTATCACCGAGCGCTTTATTAAAAGCTTGACCCAAGGTAATGCCTGTATCTTCCACACTATGATGATCATCGATAAAGGTATCGCCAACGCATTTGATGTCTAAATCAAATAGACCATGACGCTTGATCTGATCAATCATGTGATCCAAAAACGGCACGCCGGTATCGACCACCCCTTGACCCGTGCCATCAAGATTGACGGTACA
>NZ_JBQQFC010000277.1:0-3219 GCF_052258445.1 Psychrobacter sp. T6-1 | reverse complement strand
TGAACGAAGACCTCAAAATATAGCGGATCAACTAGGCGTATATAGCTCTCAATAGTGACCGGCAAGCTGATAAACGCGCTACTATCACGGCTCAAAAAGCTCACTGCAATGACCAAGATATTAGGCAACAGGGCAAATATTAGTAGCCAGCCCCAAATCAGCCACAGCGTTGCAGTACGAAAGGGGCTTTTGCTGCCCAAATTGAAACGGCCATGACCTGCCATCAGCTGCCATCCTTTTCGTTATCGACGTTGTCATAGCCATCATTCGTATCGCCATGAGTGTCATCAGGCAATACCCACTCCCAGCCATCAACCCAAGAGACTTTGACGCCTTCATTTAACTTGTAATCAAAACTAGGATCGTCCTCGTCAAAGAATTCTGAGGCTTTAATCACATGACCGTTTTCAAGCTCAATAATAGAGTCAAGCGTACTGCCTTTATAATTACTTTCAATGACGCGGCCTAGCAGTCCCGTATGCGTCGTATCATGGGGATCATAAATGCGCAAATCCTCAGGGCGCAGGAGTAAATTGACGATATCGCCGACTTGAACGGCTGTCGCAAACGCAGGGCGGCGCAAATTACGCAGGGTTGTCGGGCCGTCTTGCGCTTCGCAAACCTCAACCTCAATACGCCCATTAGTGACGCGACCATCGCGATCTGGTTGCTTTAAGTTCACGCCTTTAACCTCAGCTTTAAACAGATTGGCTTCACCGATGAACTTGGCGGTAAACAGATTAGCAGGGGTCTCATAGATTTCGATAGGCGTGCCGATTTGCTGGAACCTACCATCTTTCATCACCGCAATGCGATCTGACATCGATAAGGCTTCTTCTTGATCGTGAGTGACAAAGACAAAGGTAATACCCAGCTCACGTTGTAAGCGTTTAAGCTCTGACTGCATTTGCAAACGCAGCTTATGATCGAGCGCTGATAACGGCTCATCGAGTAGCAACAATTTAGGGCGATTGATGACCGCGCGCGCGATAGCCACACGCTGCTGCTGACCGCCAGATAAGTCTTGCGGGCGACGATTAGCCAAGTGCTCCATCTGCACCATCGCTAGCATCTCGCGCACCCGCGTTTGAATCTCATCCTTTGGGACTTTTTTGAGCTTAAGTCCATAAGCGACGTTTTGCGCGACGCTCATATGCGGAAACAGCGCATACTGCTGAAATACGGTATTGACAGGGCGTTTATCAGCGGATAGACCTGCCATCTGCACGCCGTCCAAAACGATGGCACCTGCTGTCGGCTGCTCAAAACCTGCAATCAAGCGTAGCAAGGTGGTCTTGCCGCAACCAGATGGACCTAGCAAAGTTAGGAACTCACCGTGCTTGATATTGAGGTTGATGTCGGTCAGCACTTGCGTCTGATCGTAAGATTTTTTGACCCCTGTGATTTGCAGCAAGCTATTACTGTCAGTAGGCGTGTTTTTATCATAGTTAGAAGCGCTATTGGCGCTTGCTGGGATGACAGTTGCTAGCGAGTTGGTCATAAAGCGGATTCCTAAGCTTTTAACAATAGGCTTGTGAATATTTATATCAAGTATACCGACGAATATAAGATAAGCGCAGGGTTTGACTTGCGTCAACGGTTAGATATTATAACAAACCTACCCAATGAATGACCCAAATCTCATTATGAATTATGCAATTGGCTTATAGCCAAACATTGAGACAAACATTTTTTACCCTGTTTTTAACATTATTGCGATACAATTGTTTTTGTTTACTAGGTAGGTTTTAAAACTTGTGCCCCTCATCTCAAAACAAGGACGTCCTATGACTACTCAAACCGATAATAATCGCCCAGCAACGGGTCAAGAAGTACTGGCGCTACTCAAAGAAGGCAACGCGCGTTACGTTGAGAGCTTAAATACAACAGACCCTTGTATGCAAAGGCGGCCTGAGCTGGTCAGTGTGCAAAATCCACTAGCGATTATTTTGGGTTGCTCAGATGCCCGCGTCCCTGTAGAGATTGTTTTTGATCAAAAGCTTGGCGAGCTTTTTGTGATTCGGGTGGCAGGAAATGTGGTCGCGCCCTCTCAAATTGGCTCTGTTGAATTTGCTGCCGATCAATTCGATACCAAGCTTGTCGTCGTCCTTGGGCATTCGCACTGCGGCGCGGTGACCGCTTGCGTCGACGCGCTGATCCATCCTGACAAGTACTACTCGCCCAACTTGCAGTCGATCGTCGATCGCATCCGCCCCAGTGTCTACAACCTGCATGAGCTTGCTACTGCCAACGGGCAAGATGTCGACGCTGATGAATTGGTTGAGCGCTCTATTAGCGCCAATGTACGCATGTCGGTCAGCCAGCTTCGTCACGGCTCGCGTATTTTAGAAGACTTATCTGGTAGTGGTCAATTGCTCATCGTCGGCGCTGAGTATGACTTAGAGACAGGTGAGGTGCGCTTTTTAGACAATTAAATGTATAAGCTTAATCTAGGTTTATCATCTTAATTTGAATTTATGAGCTTAATACAAAACGCCATCAGTACCCGCGGCGATTTTTATTAAGATGAGTAACACTTTTAAAAAATAGGAATAATAATGTCAAAGGTATTAAGTCCAGATACGAGTAACGCGTCGATTGACCAGCCCAAGAGCAGCGTACAAGCGGTAGGGGTTCAGCCTATATCGGCTCAAACCAAAGGCTTTAATTTTAATCACACCATGCTACGCGTCAAAGACCCCGTCAAATCGCTTGAGTTTTATACAGGCGTGCTCGGTATGACCTTACTTGCCGTCAAAAAATTCCCTGATATGGGTTTTGATTTGTACTTTTTAGCCAAGCTTACCAAAAGCGAGCGTGATACTCTGCCCGCAGGTGACGATTTAGCGATTTATGCCTTTCGTCAGCGCGGTATTTTGGAGCTTACGCACAATCATGGTACCGAGACCAAAGATGACTTTAGCTATCACGATGGTAATGAGGCGCCGCAGGGCTTTGGACATATTTGCTTTAGCGTACCTGATTTAGAGGCCGCTGTAGAATGGTTTGATAGCAAGGATGTCACTTTCAAAAAACGACCAGAGGAAGGCAGTATGAAAAATATTGCCTTTATCAAAGATGTCGATGGTTACTGGATTGAGATCGTACAAGCGGACTTGATGGATTAGTAATGCCCGATTGACTAAAACAATAATGACTGGAGTAATCTTTTTATGGCAACTACTGAGGGTGATCCTACCGCAACTGAGACTGCCGCAA
>NZ_JBQQFC010000276.1:0-3220 GCF_052258445.1 Psychrobacter sp. T6-1 | reverse complement strand
GTACTGGCAAAGTCTGAGTTGATCTCATCCATCTCCATAATGTCGTCATAAGGCACGTCAGCTTCTGCCAAAAGGACATTCATGTGACCAGGCATACGACCTGCGACCGGATGAATGGCAAAGCGTACATTGACGCCTTCTTCTTTTAGTAACTCATAGAGCTCTTTGACTGCGTTTTGTGCACGGCCCTGTGCCATACCATAACCTGGTACGATAATCACGTCGCTAGCATTAGACATAAGGAAACCTGCGTCCTCAGCTGAGCCTGACTTATAGTTCTTAGGTGCGCCGTCGTCATCGCCACTAGCAACCGCTGTCGTACCCATACCACCAAACAAGACGTTAAGTAGTGAGCGGTTCATAGCCTTACACATGATGTAAGACAAAATGGCACCAGATGAGCCGACGAGCGAGCCTGCGATAATCAGCATAGAGTTGCCAAGGGTAAAACCAATACCTGCTGCCGCCCAACCTGAGAATGAGTTAAGTAGTGAAACCACCACTGGCATATCACCGCCGCCAATAGGCGCAATCCACATCCAACCAAAGACAATAGCAAGTACCGTCATCGCATAAAAAGCAGGTAATGAATCGGTCATAAAGTAGACCGCGCCAAACCCTATCATAGCGAGAAACAAGAGCGCTTGAACGGGTTTTACCCAGCCGCCTGTAACCGTCTTCGCCCAGCTCTTAGCTGCCAGTTTACCAAAGGCAAAGAACGACGCTGAAAAGGTAATCGCCCCAATAAAGCAGCCGATAAACAGCTCCAAGCGAGTAATCGTACTGTAGGCTTCTTCGGTATGCAGTACCGTCGCTAGTGCAATAGCAACTGCGGCAAGACCTACGAACGAGTGCATTAACGCAACCGTCTCTGGCATTTGCGTCATAGCCACGGTTCTAGCTTTCCATAGACCGACTACTGCGCCTAATACCATAGCGCCAACGATCATCCAAAGGATTGGACCTTCGGCTAAAAAGAAAGTGGTAACCACAGCAATTGCCATCGCCGCCATACCCATACGATTACCACGAATCGCCGTCTTTGGGCTAGATAGGCCGCGCAAGGTTAAAACAAATAAGATAGCACCGATAAGATAAAACCAATCCGCATTAGCCGCGATCATAGCTGAGATATTATTCATACGTTGTCTCCGCTCTCAGTAGTATCTGTCACGACCACTTTTTTAGGTTTGGGTTTAAACATGGCAAGCATACGCTCAGTCACGGCAAAACCACCAAAGATATTGACGCTGGCTAAAAATACCGCAAAAGCGCCTAATATACTGGTCGCGGTAAATACCGAACCGTCAATGACTACAGTCTGTAGCATGGCACCGACGATAACGATACTCGATAGCGCATTGGTCACTGCCATAAGCGGCGTATGTAGCGCAGGGGTGACGCCCCAAACCACGTAGTAGCCGACGAAAATAGCGAGTACAAATACAGTAAAAATCGCTACAAATGGGGTGCTAGCCATTGCCGCACCTGCTGGCGCTGCGGCTAAAATAGTGGCAATCATCTTATCCTCCTAAAATTTATTCGTAACTGACAACATTAAAATACATGAGTTTTAGCGACGAGCGAGACGAACTTGGCCGTCGTGAGTAACGGCTAAAGCGCCCTGAATCTCATCTTCCATATCTAAATGTAGTGTCAGTGCTTGAGATGAGGCATCATCTATAGCTGGTTCTTGAATTAACGTGGTTATAAAGTTGACTAAGTTATTGGCGTATAAGTCTGATGACTGGGCTGCTAGCTGTGATGGAATATTAGCCGCTCCCACGATACGTACACCATTATCAGTAGTAATGGTTTGGTCAGGAACGCTGCCCTCAACATTACCACCTGTACCCGCTGCCATATCAATAAGCACTGAGCCTGCTTTCATTTTGTCAAGCGTAGCCTTATGCACTAAACGCGGTGCATTACGGCCAGGAATTTGCGCAGTAGTAATGACGATATCAGCGCCGCTTAGCGCTTTGTCAACGACTGCTGCTTGGTCGGTCATGTATTGCTCTGATGGCGTCCACGCATAACCCCCTGTTGACTTGGCTTTTTGCGCTTCTTCATCGCTCATCGGTACATCCAGCCACTTACCGCCTAATGACTCAACTTGCTCGCGAGCACTTGGACGCAAGTCACTGGCTTCGACGACCGCGCCTAAACGCTTGGCCGTAGCAATCGCTTGCAAACCTGCCACGCCAACGCCCAAGATAACGACTTTGGCAGGCTTGACCGTGCCTGCTGATGTCATAAACATCGGGAATGGACGCGAGTATTCGTTCGCTGCCATCAATACCGCCTTGTAGCCCGCTAAGTTGGCTTGCGAGGACAACACATCCATATTCTGCGCGCGCGATAACGTTCGCGGCAACAGCTCCATGGCATAAACCGTTGCGCCTTTTGCCGCATAAGTGTCGAGCTGAGTATTGCGATAAGGGTCGAGCATACCGACGACGATTTGACCAGTCGTCAGGCTGTCCACCATCTGGGCTGGCAAGTCATTGACTGTGGTAATAATACGCGCATCACTAATGACGTCGCTACCACTTGCTGCGATTGTGGCACCAGCGGTTTGGTAGCTCTCGTCAGAATAATAAGACGCGATACCAGCACCGGACTGAATAATCACCTCAAACCCAAGCTTACGCAGTTTTTTGACTGCATCTGGGGTTATTGCTACGCGGCTCTCATGCGAGGCATCTGCACTAATCACACCGATTTTCATACCGTCTCCTTACATCCCAATACATAACCAACCTATGCGCTTTGACTTAATTAACCAAACGCATGGTGCAAAAAATCTTTGATCAACACTCATAAAAAAATTAAGCGCTCATCAAAGACTATCATTCTGACAACTATCAATTAAATAAATGATAATGTGGCTGTCATCAGCTCGCTTTATTATAAAGACATCATTGTCTACTTATCATTGTTTAATGATGACTCATAAGTAAATAAAAAGTTAGCTAAAAGACCCTCTATCATAACTTTTATTATTGCGTCACTCTCAAAGCCAATATACACGGCTTTTGACGACAATATATAACAGTTTTGAACATGAACAAAGCACTCATGCTAAAATGTGCTATAGCATATCTAAGACTTATCTGAGTTCTCACAACCTTGCTTTCTAATAATTATTACTTAAAGGGAATCACTATGTATTTTGTTCTCTCTCCTGCCAAATCTTTAAATGAGACTGATGCCGTTC
>NZ_JBQQFC010000275.1:0-3223 GCF_052258445.1 Psychrobacter sp. T6-1 | reverse complement strand
AACCAAAAAAAGACCTTGCCACGCGACGTGACAAGGTCTTTTTTGTTGAAATCAAATCGGCGGGTTACGCTGTCGCTAACCCATCCTACTCACTTTATCTAAAAAAACTTCAAATTAAGAAGGATGTACCATGTCCTCTGGCGTGACCCACTCATCAAACTGCGCTTCAGTCATCAGATCCAGTTCAACCGCGACTTGCTTGAGCGTTTTGTTTTCTTTATAGGCCGTTTTGGCAATTTTTGCCGCATTCTCATAACCAACATGACGGTTCAATGCGGTGACTAGCATTAATGAATTATGCAAGAAGTCATCGATTTTGTCTTTGACGGGCTCGATACCAACAGCACAATTATCATTAAAGCTGTTGCACGCATCACCGAGTAGCTTGATAGATTGCAATAAGTTGAAGGCAATCACTGGCTTATACACGTTAAGCTCAAAGTTACCTGACGCGCCTGCCATGCTAATTGTGACGTCATTACCCATCACTTGTGCCACGACCATGGTCATGGCTTCTGACTGGGTTGGGTTCACTTTACCCGGCATGATGGATGAGCCTGGCTCATTCTCTGGAATGGTCAATTCGCCTAGACCACAACGAGGGCCTGAGGCGAGCCAGCGTACATCGTTAGCGATTTTATTTAAGCTGCCAGCTAGAGTCTTAAGTGCGCCTGAGGCAAAGACTTCGGCATCACGCGCCGCTAGGGCTTCAAATTTATTCGGTGAAGTGACAAACGGCAAGCCTGTTAGCTCTGCTAATTGCTCAGCTGATTTTACCGCGTAATCAGGATGGGCGTTAAGGCCGGTACCGACCGCTGTACCACCTAATGGCAACTCATATAAGCCTTGTAGCGCATTGTCGATACGAGTCAACGAATGATCAAGTTGGCTAACATAACCGCTGAACTCTTGGCCTAAGGTTAAAGGCGTAGCGTCTTGCAAATGCGTACGACCAATTTTGACGATGCTATCGAATTCTTTGGCTTTTTTATCTAGCGTATCGCGTAGTGCTTTTACCGCTGGGATAAGCAGGCTGTTAATTTGACGCGCGGCGGCGACACGAATAGCGGTTGGGAAGCTGTCGTTGGTCGATTGGGCGTGATTGACATGATCGTTGGGGTGAATTGGCGTGTAGCTACCGCGCTCGCTACCTGCGATCTCATTGGCACGGTTGGCGAGTACTTCGTTCATGTTCATGTTCGACTGCGTGCCCGAACCGGTCTGCCATACCACTAATGGGAACTGATCGGTAAGACCGCCGTTGATGACTTCGTCAGCGGCTTGTACTATTAGATCGCGCTTGTCATCTTCGATACGCTCAAGACTGGCGTTGGTAATCGCAGCGGCTTTTTTGACTAATGCCATCGCCTCTAACATTGGACGCGGCAGAGTCTCGCCACCTATTTTGAAGTTCTCGCGGCTACGCTGGGTTTGCGCGCCCCAATAAGCGTCTGCTGGGACTTCGACGTTGCCCATGGTGTCTTTTTCAGTACGAGTGGCCTGATTCTGTGACATAACTACCCTCTTTGATTTTTTATCTGTCCGTAAGAAGTGCAACGAGCGCTGCACATAAGGAAAATAGGATGTAAAGCGTCATTATGATAGCATGACTTATCACAAATTTCTCAACATCTGCGAGGGCTACAGGTGCCAAATGCTCAAATATCCATAAATCCGCCTAGACGTCAGTTTACAAGCCTACGCCGTAAGCTGAGCGCAAGCGAGCGCCGACAATTGGCACGTGAGGCAAGTCTGCATTTGATCAAACTCCAGCAGCGCTTGCCTAGTAACGCGCGTATTGGTCTGTATTATGACGGCTTTGGTGAGCTGCCGACTCAGCCCATATTGGATTGGTGCCAGCGTCTGCAATATCAGGCTTACTTGCCAGTGGTTGGCTCGCTTGGCCGTGATGATAAACGCTTGCGCTTTGTGCCGATTTATCACAAAAAAATTAGCAATGTGCCGACTCGTATTCATAGTCTTGGTATGAAACAAAATCATAGTCGTAAGCTACTATGGGCAACAGATTTGGACGTGGTTATCTGTCCACTGGTGGCGGTAGATATGGATGGAAATCGTATGGGTATGGGCGGCGGATTTTATGATACGACTTTAGGTAAAAGCTATCGATCAGGAGTAAAAAAACCTTTGCGTATTGGCTGGTGTTATGACTTTCAAGTAGTAAAGCAATTAGAGCGTCAACCATGGGATGTGCCATTAGATGGCTTGATAACGCCAAACGGTATAAGGTGGTTTGGTAATCATGCAACCGCTGACGAAAAAGTATCTAGCGCTGATACGGTTGATACCTATTTGCAAACACTAGGCAATGATGACACTAGGGAGATGCTCTACTACAGCCAAGAACAGGACTTTAGCGCTGAGGAATTATCAAGTGTCATTAATGAAGCGCGTTTAAATGAATTGCTTGCGCAGAGTGATAAATTTTTGGCTAGTTTGAGTGGTGAGATAGAGGGTTTTGAGGATGACAATAAAGACTCATAAAAGATTTGCAAAGACAATAATGAGCTATTTTCGCTCAAAACCACTAAGGGTAGTTTTTGCTGTTTTATGGGTTTTGTTTGTAGGACTAATCATTAGCGCAGGTTTTGAGCAAAGCCCTCATTCGTTCGATATGTACTCTGACAACAGTTCTGAGCCCTATCAAACTGGACTAGTATTATTTTTAATTGCTGCAATGATGTTACATTTAATTTTGCTCTTTGTTAGTGGTTTTTTGATGCACAATAATTGGAAGTTTTGCGTGATGCTGCTCATTACTATTCCATTCCTCTTATACTTTGGTATGGGCGCGATGCATGCGCCGCCCTCGTTAGTTTTGATGATCATGTGGACGCTCTTATCATTTTTAATATTTTTAGTATTATGTTTTTGCCAAGTCTGTCTATTCGTTTTAAGAAAATTTTTTGATAGAACGTAAGTTTTGTAACCTTAAAGCACCATCGCCGCAATCCAACCGAACGTAAGTAGCGGAATGTTGTAATGCAAAAAGGTCGGCACGACGCTATCTCTAATATGATCATGCTGCCCATCGACGTTCAGACCCGATGTCGGTCCCAATGTTGAATCAGACGCTGGCGAGCCGGCATCACCCAGCGCGCCTGCCGTTCCAATAATGGCGACGGTTGCCAATGGCGAAAACCCTAATGACATACATAGCGGTACGTAAATCGCGGCAATAATTGGAATGGTTGAGAATGAC
>NZ_JBQQFC010000274.1:0-3276 GCF_052258445.1 Psychrobacter sp. T6-1 | reverse complement strand
GACGTTGTTGACCACCTTATTATTGCCAAGTCACAATTTGCAGCGCTGAGTCAGGCCAGCTGTGATGTCGGTATGCATAACTTTGGCTCCTCCGCTAAGTCTCTGGAGGTGCTCAAGATGGTTGAGCCTGACATGATACGTCTGGCACATAACTATGTACAAGATATCGATAAGACGGAAAATTTTGAGACTCTCAAAGCTTTGGTAAACAATACCAATCAGCTCAATGTAGAGGTGTTAATGCCTTATATCGAGGACGCAGCAACGATGTCAGTGGCTTGGAGTGTGGGCGCGCGCTATCTACAAGGCTATTATCTACAAGAACCCAAAGAAACTATCGAGATGACGAGTTCGTCATAATAATATGTTTTGCTCGCTCTTTTGTGACCATATTCTAAAAGCGTTTACCATTTGCATCGGTGGACGCTTATTGTTTTAAGTATAATAAGTAAATCTGCTTAACCGCAGCCCTCTGTTTTATCCCCAAACTAAAGACTATAACCCATGCATTTTGCTATGCGTGCAATGAGCGCGACTACTCTTGCCCTATTATCCCTCATCGGTTGTGAGCCTGCGCCGCCCGCGGATATGCGCGCGCCTGTGACTTTGCCGCTATACACACAAGGGGACGCGATTGCAGGCGCACTGATATATAAAGAGGCTTGCGCCCAGTGTCATCAGCTAACCCCAGGGCTGAACAAAAAAGGCCCGCAGCTTATGAATGTTTATGGCGCAAAAGCGGCAATGCTAGCTGATTATGACTATAGCGAAGCTTTGAGAAAATCAGATTGGGTATGGGACGCGGACACTTTAGATCCCTACATCGCTGATGCCGAAAAAGCAATGCCTGGCTCCAAAATGCTAGCCGACCCGATGCCAGATAGTAAAGAGCGCGCGGATGTGATCGCTTATGTGTCGACGCTGCGTGCCAGTGCGACTAGTAGCAATGCGACTGATACCGATGCAACTGAAGCGGTAGATACTGATAACGTTGAGCAGTCAGCTGATGACGGGGTCGACGTGCTAGAGGGCGCGCAGCATAAACCTGCCGCAGATTTTGGATAGCTTGTATACATGGCCCAGTTATTGCTACAAAATTAATTAAGTGTGTGATAAAAATATAGGACACTTGTTTTATTATGATAGCTAAAGTGCTATAAAAATATTCTTATAACAAAGCTGATTATTCCTTATGTCTCAAAGCCATGCTCGTCACCTGTCTGCTACTGCTCACTTGACTACTTTTGATACAACTACTGATAGTACCAGTAGAACCACACCTGACTATGCCAGCAATCAGCAGCGTATCGCGCACCTACTTAGTCAGCTTAATAAAGTGGTACTGGACAAGCCGCAAGTGGTTAAGCTTGCGCTTAGTTGCGTGCTGGCAGGTGGTCATTTGTTGCTGCAAGATTTGCCCGGTATGGGCAAAACGACCCTCGCTCAGGGCCTTGCGCAATTGCTCGGTTTGAGCTTTAGCCGCGTGCAGTTTACCAATGATATGCTGCCTGCCGATATTTTGGGCATGAGTATTTATGATCAAAGCAAGCTTAGCTTTGAGTTTCGACCTGGTCCTATCTTTACCCAACTGCTACTCGCTGATGAGATCAACCGCTCTAGCCCCAAGACCCAAAGCGCGCTACTTGAGGCCATGGAGGAGCGCCAAGTCACCCAAGATGGTCAAACTTATACTTTGCCCAAGCCGTTTTTTGTGATTGCTACGCAAAACCCATTACAACAAGCGGGCGTCTATCCGCTGCCAGAGTCACAGCTGGATCGGTTTTTGATGTGCTTATCTTTGGGCTATCCGTCGCCTGCAGCAGAGCGTGCATTACTGCAAGGTCAAGATCGCCGCGCGCTGCTTAATAGCTTAGCCGCCGTACTTGATACCGAAGCGGTGCTACTGGCTATCGAGGGCGTAGAGCAAGTGTTTGTCGCAGATGTGGTACTCGATTATTTGCAGCGTTTGGTCGCAAAAACCCGTAGCAGTCAAGACTATCATGGTCTCTCACCGCGCGGCGTGTTATCCCTTAAGCGCGCCGCCCAAGCGTATGCTTATGTGTCTGGTCATAGCGAGACCACGCCTGAGGATATTCAAGCAGTATTTGCCGCAGTCACCGATCATAGGCTCGGCCAGCGCTTTATCCCAGCGCATATCATCAGTGGACAAGCGCCGCAAACTATGGCTGAGCGTATTATGGCGGCAGTGCCAGTCATCGTTTAACATGCTTACTTTTAGATAAAGGTGGTTATGAGTCTTTTGCCGCGCGCCTTAACTTCACCAATCAAAACCGCATCCACCCGCTGGTTTGCTAAGCGCGCGCCAAGAAGTGATAACGCCACTCTTAATCTGCGTAATGTCTATATTTTTTTTAGTCGTGAAGGGATGCTGTTTGCGGTGCTATTGCTCATTACCTTTATCGCCGGTATCAACTACGGCAACAATTTGGTGCTGGGGCTGTGTTTTTATTTGATTAGCGTCTGGCTCATCAGCTTTCATGTCACCTTTGCTCATATATCAGGATTGCAGATACGCTTGCTTGACGTCACGACCGCCGAGGTAGGCGCGCCTGTATGGGTCACTTTGCAACTGCGTAGCGAGAGCCGCCAGCCTAGACGCCAACTGGCCTTTGAGTTTGAGCAAAAGCGCGCCGCAACAAAAGCGTCGCAACCAGCAGAGCCATTGCTTATCGCTAGAGTAGACGGTGAGCAAATCATACGCCTACCTATTTATACCGATACTCGTGGTCAGCTTGAGCTACCAAGGCTTGTGATCAAGACCACTTATCCTTTGGGTATTATGCGCGCTTGGTCTTACGTCTATTTTGCGCGTCATGCTTGGGTGTATCCCAAGCCACAAGCCTTTGATTGGCAAGCAAAGTATCTAGCACTTAGCCAAGATGATGTGCAAGCAGGCGGGCAATATGTGCAAGGGCAAGATGACTTTGATCGCCTAGATACTTATATCGCAGGTGAGTCGCTAGCACGGGTCTCTTGGGGTCATGTAGCGCGTGGGCAGGGTATGTTTACCAAACATTTTGCTGATCCCGTTGGCGCTGAGCAAACGCTAGATTATGCCGATATGCCAGCAGCTAACCATGAGCAAAAACTGGCGCAACTGGCGTACGGTGCGCTGACTTTAGGTCAGCTTGGTGTACCGTTTGAGATGCAACTGCCCAATGAAATCTCTATCGATGTCAATCAGCAAACGGGCACTGGAGCAGGCAACGCTTTTGCACAAGCGTGCTTGCTTCGGTTGGCAAAAGCGCCATGACT
>NZ_JBQQFC010000273.1:0-3307 GCF_052258445.1 Psychrobacter sp. T6-1 | reverse complement strand
ATTTTTGAAACAACCTTTGAAGAAAGTAGTCTTCAAAAGAGTAGTGGTACAACGCTTACCCTCTGGTTGCATCGAACTTGGCAAGCAGAATATGATCTTGCATATCATATTCTGCGTATTAAGAATCAAACGGTGCAGGCATTACCTATTGCAGCAAACTCACAACTTAACCCTGAGCAGCAAGAAGCCATCTATATGGCTAACCGATCGGCGTTTAGCATTATCACTGGCGGTCCTGGTACTGGCAAGACCTATACCGTAGCGCAATTGGTCATAGCTTTGCAGCAAGCACAAAATGGAGTAGTAGACCAGCCGCACACAGGTATAAACTTGGCTTTAGCAGCACCGACGGGCAAAGCGGCGCAGCGTATGCAAGAGTCGCTACAAGATGCTATTGAAAGCGCTGGAGTCAACATTCAATTGCCAGAGGCCAAGACCATTCATAGACTGCTCGGTATAGGGCAGGGCGGACAGCCTCGCTATCATACAGACAATCCATTGAGCGAAGATATTATTATCGTCGATGAAGCATCGATGCTAGGCGTAGAGTTGGCCAATTATCTAGTCAGTGCAGTAAAGCCCAGTGCTAGATTGATACTGCTCGGCGATGCCAATCAGCTAGCGGCGGTAGACGCAGGGGCGGTGCTGGCAGATTTGTGCCGCATACCAGCATTACAGCGAGTAAGTCAGCGCTTAGAGAGTAGTCGCCGATTCACCGCGGACTCTGGTATTGGTAAACTAGCGAGGCTAATCAATGATAAAGATACGTATGCAAAGTCCAACATGAACACAGTATGGCAGCTCATGCATGAGAATGAGAGTTTGGGTTTTTATCACTTAACCCAGCCGCGGGCAAATCAATCTGATAGCGTAGGCATTGAAAAAGTACAAATAACAAATAGCCTAAGTAAAACGGAACTTTGTAAAGGTCTCTATAATTTTTATAAAACCTATGTGAGCCAAACTTATAATAATTTAGCAAAGGTAAAAAGAGCTAAATCTATGCCAATATCTGAACATATTGATAGCTTTAGTAAATTAATGAGTACTTTGAATCAGTTTAGAGTACTCACTGCTGGACATCATGGGCGCTGTGGTGATCATGCTATTAATCAATACATGAGTGAGCAGCATCGTCAGCAGCTAAAACTACCTCTATCCAAGTCGCCTTGGTATCACGGCAGACCTATCATGGTCTTGCAAAATAACTATGAGCTAGGGCTGTTTAACGGTGACATTGGTATTTGTATGCAGACTGATCAAGGGCGCTTACAAGTATTTTTTGAGAACAAAAAACAAGGTATTTCAGTCAATATGCTCGGTGATGATATGGTTGCCACAAGTTACGCTATGACCATACATAAGTCTCAGGGGTCTGAGTTTGAGCATGTTGCTATCTGTTTTGACGATAGTAATGCTAGATTGCTGAGCCAAGAGCTTATTTATACAGCTGTAACACGTGCCAAAAAACAGGTCTCAATATTCAGCACTGAGACAGCATTCACGCGGGCACTAGCAACACCAACTATTCGCCAGACAGGGCTCAGTCTACAGTTCAAAGCGATGGGTCAGGCAAATGAGTAGCTACAAAAGACTAAAATGATACGCAAAAAAAAGCATCCCTTTAAGGATGCTTTTTCAATTAATTTGAATTTACAGCTTATCTTCTTTAATAGCGTAGATACCTGGCAAATGGCGCAAATACCCATGAAAATCCATACCGCAACCATAAACATAACGATCAGCAACTTCAATACCAACAAAATCCACTTCAAAATTTGCAACTTTGCGATCATGTTGTTTGTTTAGTAATACGCACGAATCGATAGAGGCGGGATTTTCCTTGCCTAATTCTTCTACGATTGCCTTTAGCGTAATACCCTCATCAAAAATATCATCAATCAATAAAACATGCTCACCCTCGATACTAACGTCAGGCTTAAACTTCCAATCTAAATCATTAGTACCTTGGTTATCACGATAACGCGTCGCATGAACATAGTGCATACGATGATAGAAGGTGAGGTGAGTAAGCAATTGACCTGCTGGGATAAGGCCGCCATTCATAACAACCATAACGATTGGATTAAGACCAGCATAGTGAAGATTAAGCTGAGCGGCAAGACGCTCATAAGCCGCAGCTACTTCGATACTACTAATGAGACATTCTGAATTGCGTAGAGTCTTTTCGATTTCTTGATTACTGATTTGGGTCATGAGTTGCGCCTTCGATAAAAGTGCCGCCTATTTTAGCAAGTTTTAGTGAATCTGACCAACACCAAGTGACTGATAGCATCAAGTATTGATCAAAATTAATATCACTCAGCCTTTTCTACGATAAAGGGGCGATAGTATTCAGCCAGACGGTTCATAGAGCTATCAGGCAGATCAGGTAATAGTTTAGTCAGCGCCATGTTCATGCCCTTGTCGATTACCGCTTTGGTTACAGGGACAGATTTGCGTTTAAACATGCCCAGTTTCAGCGTTTCAGCATAATGAGTGATAAAATGTGTGAGCGTCTCATCATTCATAGTCTCAAGTGCCGTCTTAAATTTGACAGTATCAACCTGCTCAGGGGTCACGGACGCAAAGCCTTCGGTGATAGTTTGCGCGGCGCTCTCGGACAATCTGTAGCCTACGCGACTAACGCCTTCATTATCTATAAATGTCGCTTGATCTCGTAAAAAGTGAAAGCTTGGCATCACATCTTCGTTGTTCTCTTTATTAAGCAAAATATTAAGCAAAGTGTCGGCAGCTTTTTCTATCGTACCGACAGTCTTGCGCATAGCTGCTTGGCGCTCAGGATTAGGGATAATCTCAACTAAGCCTACAAGTAGATTGTCAATCAAGTCACGAGCAGTTTGATGGGTGAGAGCATCGCGGTATTTGTAATACTCAACATGCTCATCCGATGCTTCTGCTTGTGCTGCCTCTTCGATTAATTGTTTGAGTTTTTCTGAAGGTTCAAATCCAAAATAATGTGCCATATAATATCCTTGGTTAGGTTGTTGATAACATGTTATTGATAACAAAGTGTTACCATTTAATAAAAGCGTTTTTAAAAGGGGTTATATCTAACTGTGTTGGTTTTAAGGTTTTCCTGACTGTAATTTGGATGATAGCGACCATGCCATATCCAGACGCAGACTTTTAGCAAGCTCTGACTGACCACCGCCAAGCGACGACCATTGCGGTTTGCTACGTGCTTTTTTGAGCTCACTGGGTAATTTATGAGGTGGCCATAGGGTGATTACATTATCTTCTTCGTTATGATCTTTTATATTATCAGGGTTTTGCAACTCATCCT
>NZ_JBQQFC010000272.1:0-3335 GCF_052258445.1 Psychrobacter sp. T6-1 | reverse complement strand
TATCACTAGTATAAAAACAAAGCTAAAATTCAAATTTTAAAAGTTGAGAACTAATTATGATACGTTTATACAAACCTTCTTTGTTAATCGCTGCTCCTGTGCTAAGTATGGCTATGACAGCTTGTCAGTCTAACTTGCCCACTACTAATCTGCCTACTGATAGAGCGGCAATCCAATCTACTAATAGCGCAAAGACTTCTGCAACATCAATCGATATGAGTAGCACTAGCATTACTGACAATACCAATATAGATGATGCATTGAATGACAGCGCCGAACCCAAAGCCCCTTGGACGAGTCCTGCGATCACTATCAGCGATACCGATGCTATTTATCATCAAGAGTGGCTAAAATCAGAAAATAGATCTGTGTGTCCAATTTTGGCGCTGCCCAAGCAAGCAGAGGCGCATATCGCTCGACACAGTGTGCGCCGTGCTCGTTTTTCAGGAGGCTGGGGCGTCGCTTATGATTTGCCTAATACCCGTAGCATGTACGGCGTTGCCAATACCGGTATCATAGATCCTGATGAGGCCGCTTATGACTGGCCCTACAATATCTATTATACTGATGGTAGCAAAGTGGGTTATGGTCATGAGGGTGGCAATCCTACTGCGTCTTGGCTTGCTTATGTCGTGACCCCAAATAACTGCATGTACAATGTCTGGAGCGCACAAGGTAAAGCTCACTTAGAGCAGATGATTGCAGATCTGCGTATGGTGAATGCTAATCAATAGCGCCACTTTATTATCTGACAATCTTGGTATTGAGCGCTTTTGCCCAGTCGCGGCAGTTGTTCTCACAGCGCGAACATAGCTCATCATTTTGGCTAATATACTCGACATGTCCGCAGTGCATGCACGCGTAGTAGGTATTATCCTCAACCTCTGTAGTCGCCTGATATTGTTTAGGAAATAAGGGCAAACCAAAGCCTGTATTATCAGGCGCGTATAACAACACACTAAAAGTGCCGTCAGTCTCCAGCAGACCAGTACGCACTTGACCTAAATGCTCAATGCCTTGCTGACGCATCTCGGCAAAGAACTCATCGTGCGACATTTTGCCTTTTTTGATCTTATCAAGGACCAGCATGCCATCTTCTACAATGTATATCGCTTCTCCCTCTAGTAGATTCTCCAGAGGTTGATACTTCATCATCGCCCAGGTACATAATCGATATAGCAAAATGACCACACTCATAATGATAAGTGCTTGTATAATCGGCAAGTCTTCTGTGAACATCGGATCGCCGGCGATAGAGCCTAGCGACAGGATAATGGTCAGCTCAAAAATAGACAACTGACGAACACCGCGCTTACCGGTAAAGCGTAGAAACACAATAATCATGACAAACATAATCGCCGCGCGCAATATAATCTCTATGCCAAACAGCCACGTGGTGTCATGAATAAATATCTTTGCCCAATCCATATTGGTTACTCTATATATGACAGTGATGAATAGGGGCAAAACTATACTACATTTTATGGCACCCATACGCTTTTATATCAGCTAACTTTTTTATTAGGCAGTAAGGATTCATTTGAGAGCATCCCTATACACGATAGCAGCTTTGCTGGCGTTTGCCGCAAACTCCTTACTTTGCCGCATGGCATTATCTGAGGGCTATATCGATCCTTGGAGTTTTACTATTATTCGGCTGCTTGGCGGCGCAGTTTGTTTGATAATCATCATGATAGTCCATGCTAGGCGCTTAAAGTCGTCAGAGGCCGCTGTCGTACTCAGCGACCGTATACTAGGTGACCATATACTTAGTGACCATATACTTAGCGATAAGGGCAGCTGGCTTAGTAGTTTAAGCTTAGTTATCTATGCGCTTTGCTTTTCGCTGGCTTATGTCGAGCTAGATACTGGTACTGGTGCGATGATTTTGTTCGCAGCTGTCCAATTTACGATGATCGGTTGGGGTATTTATCAAAAGGAGCGCTTAAGTATTGTTCAATGGATTGCTTTGGCAGTAGCCTTTATGGGTTTTGTATATCTGATGCTGCCATCAGCTGCCGTGCCGTCACTCTATGGGGCGATTGTTATGATGCTAAGTGGTATCGCATGGGGCGTCTATAGCATCAGAGGCAAAGCCTGCATCTCGCCGCTACGAGCAACAGGGTTTAACTTTGTGCGTAGCCTAGTTGCTCTGCCTATATTACTACTCGTGGCCCTACCTTACCTAGCAAAAGTGAGTGTTGAAGGGGTGCTATTGGCTGGGGTGTCAGGTGCCGTGACCTCTGGAATTGGCTATTGCCTGTGGTACGTGGCCATGCCGCTACTTAAAAGCACGCAAGCTGCCGTCGTACAGTTTTGTGTGCCTGTCCTTGCCGCGCTGGCAGGCGTGGTATTTTTATCTGAGCAATTGACCTTGTCTTTTATACTTTCAAGCCTTGTCATACTTGGCGCTGTATTCATATTTGTACTTACCAAAAATACTACTAAAACATCTGCGTAATATATTGAAACATTCGGTATACCGCTATGATGCCAAATGACAACGTTTCGATTTGAGATTAGCGATATGATAACGTCTTTCCCATCTACCAACAAAATTGAGGACATTATGAAAAAACTATTAGCTGTAACGCCTGCCTTTTTATTCTTAGCTGCCTGTGCCACTAGCGCGCCTGTACCAACCATGCCTGACCCTACTCCATCTGCCCAGCCTGTAGTGCAGTCGTTCACTTGTGAAGACAATGGCGCTATCGTTGCCACTTACTCAGCAAACGGTCAAGTCGCTGATCTAAACGTGACTTTGCCTAAAGTTGGCCTAAGCAATGCTGTAGTCAGAACAGAGCAAGCCGTATCAGGCTCTGGCGCGCGTTACGTCAACAACGTCAATCCACAAACTACTTATGACTGGCAGACTAAAGCAGATTATGGCATCATGACTATCTCAACAGACAACGGTCAACAGTATCAAGTCAACTGCCAACTATAATAAATATAAAGGTGACTTGTTCGTTAATGATATTCTACAACAGTAATAATTTATAAATAGAAAAGCCCATATTCGTATGGGCTTTTTTTGGCTTGTAACTCTACTTTTAATCCTTTTATCGCTATCAGAACTATGTAATAAAAGATTTATCAAAAGTCTCTTTAAGACTTTTAGGCTCTTGGCGCTTGACATCATTGAGTGTATGACGAGTCTCAGAGGCAATCTGATAAGCTTTTAGGCGGGACTGTTGGAGATTACCAATAGGGCGATTTTCTTCAAGACAGCGAAATGGTGTAAATGATAGATGTTCCATAATCTCAAAGTTGCCATCATCAGGTACATCTTGGCATGGAATGGTCAAACGCGCGACGGTGACAAATGGCACATC
>NZ_JBQQFC010000271.1:0-3341 GCF_052258445.1 Psychrobacter sp. T6-1 | reverse complement strand
CAATCCTTTTTAGTTACGCTTTGATGCATAGACGTAGCCACTTAGCTTTGTGGTTTACGCTTCATCTTGTCAAAGAACTCATCGTTGGTTTTGACTTCTTTTAGGCGATCTAATAAGAACTCAGTCGCTTGCACGCCGTCCATAGGTTGGAGTAGTTTGCGTAATATCCAAACCTTGCGCAGCATGTCCTCATCCATCAAGCGCTCTTCGCGGCGGGTGCCTGATTTTTTGATATTAATCGCTGGGAAGACACGTTTTTCAGCCAAATCACGCTCAAGGGTAATCTCTTGGTTACCCGTACCCTTAAACTCCTCAAAGATAACGCTGTCCATCTTGCTACCCGTATCGATAAGTGCAGTTGAGATGATAGTCAAGCTGCCGCCTTCTTCGATATTTCGCGCTGCACCAAAAAAGCGTTTTGGGCGCTCAAGCGCATTGGCATCAAGACCACCAGTGAGCACTTTGCCTGATGACGGAATAACGGTGTTATAAGCGCGGGCCAGACGAGTAATCGAATCGAGCAAAATGACTACGTCTTGTTTGTGCTCAACCAAGCGTTTGGCTTTTTCGATGACCATATCAGCGACTTGAACGTGGCGCTGTGGCGGCTCATCAAAGGTCGACGCCACAACTTCACCGCGTACTGTACGCTCCATCTCTGTCACTTCCTCTGGACGTTCATCGATTAAGAGTACGATCAAATAGCATTCAGGATTGTTGCGCGTGATGGATTGGGCGATAGATTGTAACAGTACCGTTTTACCCGCTTTTGGTGGGGCGACGATAATAGAGCGCTGACCTTTACCAATAGGGGCGATTAGATCAATCATACGACCGGTCAGATCTTCGGTAGTACCATTGCCAAGCTCAAGCTTGAGCTGCTCGGTTGGAAATAGTGGGGTCAAATTCTCAAAGATAAGCTTGTGACGTGAGCGATCTGGAGTATCAAAGTTGATTTCGCCGACTTTTAATAAGGCAAAATAACGCTCAGAATCCTTTGGTGGACGAATAGTACCTGCGATACTATCACCAGTCTTTAGACTGAATCTGCGGATCTGGCTAGGGCTGACATAAATATCATCAGGTCCTGCCAAATAAGAGCCCTCAGAGGAGCGCAAAAAGCCAAAACCGTCTGGAAGCACTTCTAAAACGCCATCACCATAAATGGCTTCGCCGTTTCTAGCATGAGTCTTTAAGATAGCAAAGATAATGTCTTGTTTGCGGCTACGCGCCATATTATCAAGACCCATCTCTTTGGCGATAGCCAACAGCTCGGCGATTGATTTTTTCTTTAATTCAGTTAAATTCATAGAGAGGTCATTAGCAGTTTATCGAGCGGGAGGGCCAGATGTGGCGTAGTCCGCAAAGTTGATTAAAGCAAGAGTAGTATAGCGATATCATGCACAAAATAAGCGTTTTAGGCTATAGCATGTAAGAAGTATTAGAGTACAGCGTATAAAAGCTAGGCAATAGAAAATAGATGAGAGTCTATAGCAGAGCTCAATTGTCGTCGTAGGCATTATTTTGTATTGATTGCTGGTCATAAAGACAGCGGTGTTTTGTGGTAACAACACGAAGAGAATAACGATAAGGAACCTAGAAAAACGGCTGCGTTTCTCTTGTCAGCAGACTATACGGTTAATGGCAGGGTATTGTCAATTATTTTTGCTAAAAAAGTCTTATAATCCATTTTTTTGTATAAAAGACAACCAAAAAGCCATTATCTATGACAGATAATGGCTTTTTATAAATTAACGATGCAGCTAATAATAAGATTATAGATGCTTGTCTAATACTTTGGCCAGCTCGCCTTTAGGCTGCAGACCCATCACTGAGTCTACTTTTTCGCCGTCTTTAAAGACAAATAGCGTTGGAATGTTGCGAATACCAAAACGGCTCGCCGCTTGTGGGTTATTATCAACATCCACCTTAACGATTTTGACTTTGCCTTCGTATTCGCTTGCCAAGTCTTCTAAGATAGGGGCGATCGCTTTACAAGGACCGCACCAAGTAGCCCAAAAATCAACAAGTACAGGGACGTCGGCTTGCAATACATCTTGGTCAAAATTGGCATCGGTAGTGTTTACGATTAGGTCTGACATAATATTCTCTCTTATTTTATTATCGGTAAAATCATCTAAGATGGTGATTAAGTAATCAGTAGAGTGATGACTTGTAATATGTAATAGGCTAGTTATATTAGCATGTTTGTACATTCTTGACAGACACAAGTAGGTTGAATTGGCTAACAATTACTATTGATACAATAAATCGAAACACAAAAGTACAGGTTGTATGCTGTCTGTCACGCATTGCCTTATCTTTTATCTTAATTCTCAAATATCATGTACTTTATATTATCTTTAATCTCTCAATACAAGTAACTGACCTTTATGTTTTTCTCTGATGCTAGTATCGCTGCGCTTAATGCGCAAGAAATCGCTTATCCGCCTGAATTTTTTCAACAATTTGCCAAGGACGTTACTGTCTATGAGGACGATGATATTTGGGTAGTGGACAAGCCCGCTGGACTATTGAGTGTCGATGGTAAGACATTAAAGGTGAGTTTGCTTGCCAGACTTGAGCGCGCCAATCCTGCGGTAAAGCTCATTCATAGACTAGATATGGATACCTCAGGTCTACTGATATTTGCCAAAAACGCGGCTGCGCAGACGCATATTAGTAAGCAGTTTATTGAGCGCTTACCGCAAAAAAAGTATCAAGCTAGGGTGTTTGGCAAGTGGCAAGAGGTCGGTGTAAAAGGCGAGATATCAGCGCCTGTTCGCTATGAGCCAACGCTCAAGCCGCGCCACATCGTCGATCGTGACTGGCCAAAACATGCGCTAACCCTATATGAGGTGTTGGATTTTGAGGTATGTCAGGGGCAGACAGTCACTCGAGTCGCACTCAAACCCGTGACAGGTCGCAGTCATCAGTTGCGCGTGCATATGGTGCATGTCGGTCACGTCATTATCGGTGATCCTATCTATGCCGAAGGCTCAGCACTAACTGTTGCGCCAAGGCTCAATCTTCATGCCGAGCATCTGCGCCTAAAGCATCCTGTCCTAGGCGCTTGGATGGATTGGGAGAGTCCAAGTCCTTTTTAAAGTGTTGCATGCAGATACTTTTTATCTGTAATCACACAGACTATGCCAAAAATACTATGCCAAAAATAACAATAAGGTTTAAATGATGACAGCGATATTTAAAAGAATTAAAAATCAAAAGAAAACACCGCTAGCAGCAGATTATGATGTACTGATCATTGGCGCTGGCATTGCAGGTATCGATATGGCTTGCCGCTTACAGCAAGCAAAAAATAAACCCCTGTTTCGCCCAAA
>NZ_JBQQFC010000270.1:0-3344 GCF_052258445.1 Psychrobacter sp. T6-1 | reverse complement strand
ACAGGAAGCGGCATGACGATAGATGAAACCGAACAGATATTTGAATCGTTCTATCAAATCGAGCGCAATAAAACAACGGATCAAGGTTTGGGTCTGGGCTTGGCTATCGTCAAAGGAATGGCGCAGCTCTTGAAGGCTGATCTGAACGTTAAGTCAACCGTCAAAACAGGCTCGCAGTTTTCAGTAGTACTCCCGACTTGCTCACCAAGTAATAGTGACGCTTTGAATTTTAGCAAAACGATAAACTATCTAAAGAACAAAGTTATCTTAGTCATTGATGATGATGATGCGGTGCTAAAGTCAATGCAATTACTCCTCGGATCTTGGGGCTGTCAGCCTGTTGCTGTACAGACGCTTGAGGAGGCAGTAACTGCTTTTAATAAGTATAATCCTGACATGGTCATCACCGATTTTCGCTTAGCTAATGGCATAACTGGTGAGGATATTATCTTTGCGATTAGACAAAGTAGTGACTCTGCCCATTTGACGCCGTTTGTCATCTTGACTGCCGATACGACGCCGCAGCTATTTACAGCTACTAAAGCGATAAACCCTTTAGTCCTACATAAACCAATAGATCCAAAGAATCTGCGTCAACAGCTCCAACAAGTACTCGCACTTATCTAAACCAAAAAAGCCGCCTACTATCGTTAAATAGTAAGCGGCTTTATTTTAATTGTCTCTAAGTTCTACATTTTTGCTTTTATCGTTGTCACAATACCTGACAAAGCATAGATGATACCGATAGCTAAGATACCCACAGGGATATCATATATAGCGATACTGAGTATCAAAACCCCAATAATAAGCACCACAAAGGGTACTTTCTTTTTATCAAATTCTTTAAAGCTGTAGTATTTAACGTTGCTGACCATTAAGAGACCACAGATGACAACCCAGGCTGCGAACAAGAACATGACGGCTGTATCGTACTGCCCGATCCACTCGTTATGATCAACGGCAACCATGACAGCAGAGGTAACCAATATCGCAGCGAGCGGACTGGCTAGTCCCACAAAATATTTTTTATCGACAGTGCCTACTTGCACGTTAAAGCGTGCGAGTCGAAATGCGCCGCAAGCGGTAAAGACAAAAGCGCAGCCCAAACCGATACGTCCTAGTGGCTCTAAGGCAAAACTATAAATTAAAATAGCTGGCGCGATGCCAAAGGCAAGCATATCCGCCAGTGAATCATACTGCTCACCAAACGGGCTTTGGGCGTTGAGCATACGTGCTACGCGCCCATCCGCGCCATCTAATATCGCTGACAAAAAAATCGCTAGTGACGCTTTGTAGAACTCGCCTTGCGTACTTGCCAAAATCGAATAAAACCCTGATAGCAGTGATAGCGTAGTAATTAGATTGGGCGCAAGATAGACACCGCGGCTAACGACAGGCTTACCCTCCGCCACCTCGGTTTCTATCACTTCAAAAGTGAGACCGTCGTAGTCGTCATTGTCCGCTAAGCGAATATTGAACTCATGCTCATCGGCATAGGGCGGCTGAGTCGCTGCGCTATCACTGATGCTATCTAAGTGGGTGTTCAATGGTGTCTCAGTGCGCTTGGCATCTGTATCTATCTTGCTATCCATACTCATCAGTTTATCCTTATTCGCCAACCAGCCAGCGCACGTTGGTAGCGCTATCAGGCGTCATATTAGGGGCATCAGCCACTTTGAGTGCCGGCTGCAAGAATCGCAATATCTCGCGCGCTTGGTTGTCAAACTGCCAAGGCGGATTGATAATGAGCATACCCGTACCGTTGAGACCAACCGCGACATCGTTAGGATAGATGTTGAGCTCACAGATCAGCTGACGTCTGATATCAGTGCGTTTTAGCTTTTTGTAAAATAGCTCAACCGCTTCGATGTTTTTGATCGGGAACCATAGCGCATAGGTACCTTGAGGCCATTTATTATAAGAGGCGACAAGCAAGTCAATCAGACGGGTAAAGTCCTTGTGCTCTTGCTCATAAGGAGGATCTAAGAATATTAGACCACGGCGCTCAGCAGGTGGAATGACCGCGCGGATACCTTCAAACGCATCACGGTGATGAATACCAATGGGCAACTTATGCAGTTGATAATTAAGCGCGTCATACTCGCTCGCTTTGGCTTCAAAGGCTTCGCCGCGTACGCCACCGTCAGGGTTCTTTTCGACATGGTGCGCAATCCACCATGGTGAGCCGGGATAGACTTTGCTATCGTAGGTAAAGCGTGCTTGCTTGATACCTTCTATATAGTCTTTAATAGCGGCTGGGGCTTTTTCCATATCGATATCGGCATTTTTAAGCAGCGCTTGTATACCGCCTTTGGCCTCGCCTGTCTTGCGCGCCTCTTCGCTTGCGAGCGAATACAGTCCGCGCCCGCCATAAGCATCTAGCACATAAAACGGCTTGTTCTTTTGGCTGAGCTGATTGAGGAGTTGTACGAGCAATATGTGTTTGACCACATCAGCAAAGTTACCGGCGTGGTAGGCATGTTTATAGTTCATAGTCTCAAAAGTTTAAATAAGAAAAATTGCATCTATGGTAGCATAGACAGCATAAAAGATAACGAGGTTTCGGTAACTCGCCATTGAATAAGAAAGGTGAAAAAGTCGTTTGACTATGCTTATTATAAGGATAAAAGATGACAACGATTCATAGTAATACTGAGATGATGAATTCTGATTTGGATAAATTGACTGTTAATAAGCCAGTAGAATCTGATAATACCTTGCTACTTGTCCAAGATATTGCCACTCTGCAAGCCGCTGACTTTGTTGTCAATTGGGAACAAAGGCTTACCGATATGCAGCTAAACAAGCTTAGTTTTGAAGGTTTTATCATTATCGATAATGTCTTTAGTGACAAAGCTCTACTCGCTTTGCAGGCAGAGAGCGGTTTCATTGATTATCGAGAAGCTCATCTTACAGCTGGCGTGCGTTTAAGTCATATACGCGGGGATAAAATCCGCTGGATTAATAACCACTTTTTAGCAGGATCCTATTATTTACAAAGCATTGATAAGCTCGCTGATGTTTTAAACCGTGCGCTGTTTACAGGGATTCGCCACAGCGAGGCGCATTATGCCTGCTACCCTGTTGGCTTTGGCTATCAGTGGCATAGCGACAATCCTGCGGGGCGTGATGAGCGGGTGCTATCAGCGGTGTTTTATCTTAATGACAATTGGGAGGCAGGTGACGGCGGCGCAGTAGAGCTCGTTGATAATCACAGTATCTCTCATACCATTATGCCTGTTGCCAATCGCTTGATTATCTTTGCTAGCGACTTACAACATCAAGTACAAATTGCACATCGTCAGCGCTATTCTATCGCCACTTGGATGCGCCGCGATAGTTTG
>NZ_JBQQFC010000269.1:0-3369 GCF_052258445.1 Psychrobacter sp. T6-1 | reverse complement strand
GTGAAACATTTTATAGCAAAATAGCGTTACACATTTTGTCGGTTTCTTGGTTTAATGGTGGTAATGAATCTCATTTTGACTCAGTATAAACAGCCATCACCTTATAATAATTATGATGGCTGTTTATACTTTTAAAATGAGCTATTTTTATCACATTTAAAAGGTTTAGTCATGATAGATGCAGACGGCTTTCGCGCCAATGTCGGTATCATCTTGGCAAATACACAAGGACAAGTCCTGTGGGCAAAACGTATAGGTCACAACGCTTGGCAGTTTCCGCAAGGCGGTATCGATCGCGGCGAGACTCCTATGGACGCGATGTATCGTGAGCTTTGGGAAGAAGTCGGCCTGCATCCACGTCATGTCGATTTATTAGCGGTAACGCAAGATTGGTTACGCTATCGTCTACCCAAGCGCTACGTGCGCCACGGACAGCATCCTTTATGTATTGGGCAAAAACAAAAATGGTTTTTGCTACGCTTAGATGAGCCAAATACACAACACATTCGCTTTGATGAAGGAAAACCTGAGTTTGACCATTGGCAATGGGTCAGCTACTGGTATCCACTCGGACAAGTGATTCACTTTAAACGCGGGGTTTATCGGCGTGCGCTTCAGGAGCTAGCACGCGAATTACCCCTTAGGCAAGAGCTGATTATTCCTGAGCAGAACAATCATTTGCTGATGGAATAAGCGCTTGCACAAACGAAAAATGCTCGCTGTAATATCTAAACAATCAGATATTATGGCGGGCATTTTTTATGTTGACCTATCTATTTAAAATAAAAATTTTATAGTTTAGGGTCTGTTGAATTTATACTAACCTAGAAATTACGATTAACTTTATCAAAAGTGATAGGTCTAAAAAGCATCAACTATTTAACAATGTTTGCGTAGGCTGTGGCTTTAGCCCAGCATTTTGCTTTTGCAAAGTATTGAGCTGGGCTAAAGCCACAGCCTACAAAGATTAGTATTAGCGTAAATTTCCCGAACTACTTTAAACCCTAGAAGTAAGGTTATCAGTTTCAAGACTAATCAATTGCACCTTTATTTTTGACTCATCCTGCTTATTATGCAAGGTTAAGATGCTTTGTGTCCGCGTGCCGTAACTTGGCATGAGGCCATTAGTTAGTGCCAAGATATTGGCAGGCTCTATATAAATAGAGGATAGCGCTTGCTCGATATCTGTCGCCACTCCCGTCTCTGGTAATTGCCCTACTGGCGCAGGCGTTACATCGGACATGACATTGAACGCCGCCGCTTGCCAGTAGTCAGGATGACTATCCTCAGCGATAAGTGGCAAGACTTCTTGACGCAAGCGACCACGTAGCCTTTGGGTCTTAAACCATTTGTCCTCAAACTGTCCGTTAGATAATACGTGCAAGCCTGCATATAGTGGCGTTGGGGCATGACCACGATTATTGACGGCAACAGCTTGCTGCGCATCCCCGATGATAAGATTGAACCCTGCGTACTCTTGTAACTTAATCTGCCGTGCAAACTCCATCGGACTTTGAGTGCCGCGCAAAAATTCAGTCACCAGCTCACCGCGCGAGCGCTCATCCTCTCGTGCCTGCACGCCATCACGAAAGTTCAATACCGCCGCCCAGCGCCCGTTTTGTTGTATGGCGTTAGCATCTTTATTTTGGTGAATGCCAAGCCAAGTGCCGCCGCTCCTATTATCTCGCCCGGCATATATAGGCGCATCATCCCACTGATGGACAGGCGTGGTCGGGCGCTCCAAAAACTCATCACGGTTAGAGAGTAAAACCAAAGGCAGATCGTCAAATAGCTGCCAAGCGATAGCGACAATACACATAGTTATCCTTTATTCATAAAAGCGTAAATGGCTAAAACCAGATATCAATTACCCGTCAATATTTTGTCCGCAGGATAGCTCACTTGTGATGTCGATTGTATGACTGCTGATTGCTTGCTAGGTAGCGTAAATTCCCAAGCGACCATACCTTGATTATCATTCCAATTGCGCTCAGTGACAGGCGGCGTATGTGTTACCGTGACCTTGAGATCATCATCGCGGCTGACAGGCTCGCTGCCCAATACTTGTAGCTGACGCGCCTTATTATGCTGATTGGTAAACTGATACGCTTGGGTGGTGGTTAGTGTCTGGGTGCGATTAAACACGCCTTTATCGCCTTGTTTGTCATCGTCTTTGATCTCCTTGACGAGAATATTGGGATCAATTCCAAAACCAATGCCTTGCTCTTTTAGCGTCTGATAGCTATAACGCGACTGACCGACATAATTGTCATCACGGTATAGTTGCAATGAGCCATCCACCCAAGCTGGGGTAATAAATGGTGCTGAGGCATACCAGTACGCTGCGGTCTCTATACTTGGCGTACTACGCAGCCATAGCTTGCTTGCTCCTGACTGCTCATCGAGTACAGTGCGCACGCGTCTACCATCACTTGGAATACTTACGCGCTGCGGCAGACGGTACTCGATAATACCGTTTTTGTTTTGGCTACTCACCGTAAAGCTCGGTAGCGGCGCTCTATTAGGCTGATCAGCACCCGCATAATCTGCTTCGCCAGAGACGACTACAGGCATAGCCTCCATGACTGGTGCCGCACTCCTAGCGATTTTACCTCGGCTCTCATCATATAACCCCAAGCGCTTAACACGCGGCAATCGGCTGGTAGTGTTTTGATTGGGATTGACGGTACTAAGGGTCAGCGGCACATTGCTCCAGTTCTCGCCAGTTTGCTGAGCAATAATCGCTGAGGCGGTAATATTAAGCTGCTCAGTATTGGTATTTAGCCGCGCTTGATAGGTCGGCTCCCAACTGGCACCGCGTACTTGATAGTGCAGCTTGACTGCAGCAGGCGTGCGACTAGCAGTGCGCACGCTTACTTGTGTCACTGTCGTACCCGTCGAGGTTGCGCTGCCAGCCATCAGCTGATTGAGCTCGTCTTGCGCCAATGCTTGGCGCTGCTGTATGGCTAATATTCTCTTATTGACTGCTGCCGCTTGAGTCTCGATATCGCGTGCGTTGCTCGATGGCGTACCATCAGTACTGATCTGAGTGACTTTGGTAAGATTTTGAAGATATGCCTTTGCCAAGCGCGCCGCTTCTAGCTCCGCGGTAATCTCAGCGAGGCTGTTTTGCTTAGTCTGGACAGCGGCATCTGCTTGATACTGACACTGCGCCGCCTGCTCGCCGCTGAGCGTCTCGGTACTGATCTCACCGATATTGACGCCACTACTTGCTTGTACGCTCAAACTATTTTGATCTATAAAAGGTGATAAGCATGAAAAAACAAGGGTCTGCTCGCCGCCTCCACTAGTAGGTAGCGCGCGAGTCACGCTTGCTAGGCCTTGATAAATAGTGATTTGCTCAATACT
>NZ_JBQQFC010000268.1:0-3370 GCF_052258445.1 Psychrobacter sp. T6-1 | reverse complement strand
TGTTTGCAAAAAATACTTATGATTTATGGAATACTGTTGCTGCCTCAAGACCTGACCGAGGTTTGCCGCAAGTGGGCGGTGCTTACCAAAAGGTATTTGAAAATACAGGTGCAACCGCATCAGGCAGTCGCAATCTGTTTGTAAATAATGGCAGTAGTTTAGTCAATCTAAAAGTCACCGCAGACAAGAAACCTGTAAACTTTAATAATTTGACGACGGCCAATGGATATACCAACCCCAAAAAAATCGCGCTACTAAACTTTATGGGATATGGTGAATCTACAAGCACGACAGTAACTGATGGCACCGCAATAACTGCCTCATTAAATACTGATCTGAAGAATGTCGGTGGTGTGCTGCACTCTATACCGCAGCTGATCACCAAAAAAGTAGCTGTCGATGCTACGGGCAAGTTTGATACTAGTCAACGTGAAGATTACGTAATATATGGTTCTATGGATGGCGCTCTGCATATGCTCGATGATAGCACGGGTAAGGAGGTCTTTACCTTTGTGCCCAAGCAGATCCTTGACTTACAACCCAAAGCACTTGTTGGCAATGGTACTGCCGAAGATGGCAGCTATCCTTATGGTGTCGATGCGCCTTGGCTAACGTACGCCTCTTACACTACAAAGTCTAATACGACAGGTACGGGCGATGCAGCTACCACTACGAATACTTTTGAAGCGGAGCAGAGCTTTGCATTAGGTGGTCTACGCATGGGCGGCTCTATGTATTATGCCCTAGATGTCTCAACTCCTAGTACTCCTAAGATGATATATAGCGTCGGTTCTAACTACGCTAATAAGCTACAAGATCAACTTGGAGCCACTCCAACAGTGCTAGCAGGTACTACAAGTAGCACCGTAGCAGCAGAAAAGCTAGCCTTCGCAAAAATGGGTCAATCATGGGGCAAGCCTGCTCTAGGCTACGTTAAAAGCGGCGGTAAACGCGTCATGGTGAGCTTCTTACCTGGTGGTTATGATACCTGCTACGAAGATCCAAAGTTTAAGCTTGGTTCTACTGTCACAACCAATACGGTTACAGGCTGTAATGGTAAAACGACAGCTCAAGGTAATGGCGTCTATATGGTGCAGATGGGTGAAGTTGAAACCAAAGCCAATAACGAAGAAAAAGTAAATGTCTCAACTGGTAATGGCAAGTTGTTATGGTGGGCTAATAATAGTGGTACTAGTGTTACCGCTGCCTCTACTGCTACTAGTGCCTCATTACAGTATTCTAAAGCAGACGATCTTAAGCATAGCGTCGTGACTCAGATTAGAACCTTAGACCGCAACTATGATGGTCTGACTGATCATATCTACTTTGCTGATTTAGGCGGACAAGTTTGGCGCGCTGATATCAATAACAATGCAGATACCAATAACTTTAAAGTAGATCGAGTCGTTAAAGTGCTCGATGTCAGTGACCAAGTGGGTACTGGCGATGCGCCACCACGTATTTACGAGCGCCCGCTAATCACTTTTTATAATGGCAGGTACGGTTATATCGATGCGGACAATCAGTCAGGCACTGCTAGTGGTGTACAAGCTATGGTGACAGTAGGCACAGGAGATCGTAGTAATCCAGTAACTGCAACAAGGAGTGTTCCTAATGCGCTATACAGCGTCATCGATAAGGACGTGTCTCGTAGTGATCTATTCTTCTATGGAACAGGAACAGCGCCGACAATCAGTTTACGCACACCAATTAACAAGGTAGCAGGTACGACTTCTAGAAACGACAAACTACAAAAACTGACATTTTCTGCCGCTGATATTAGTGCAGCAGCGGTAACAGGAGGCGCACCTGCTAGGGCAGGCATTAAAGAAAACATGGAGAAAGGTATTGTCCAAGGCTGGTATATGCCGTTTGATACTTGGTTAAATGAGGCAAAGCAGACTACAGGCCCTTACAAGATGAAAATGTTCAATGAGCCTGATGCACTAGCTGGTATATTAGTGTCCTCTTCATATAACCCTGACAAGGGTCAAGCTGTTCAAGCTTGTAGCGCTGGTGTCAAAGGGGCGACTCAACGCGAACGCACTTGTTTGCCCTTCGGTACTTGCTTAGATAGTAGTGGTAATGCAGTAGTAACTGCTCGCTCTACCTTCAATGCAGGTTCAGGTATTGTCGACAATATTGTCACCCAGTTTAATGATACCAGTATATTTAGTGGGCTAGTGAACCGCTGTGAGGGTGACGACTGCACACCCAAACTCATCTGCCCAAATGGTGACTGTGATCCTGAGCCGCCTGCGTGTACGGGTATAGATTGTGACCCTCTAGCTGGCTTCAATACGGACAAACGCATCAACCCATTAAGCTGGATTGAGCATTGATATGGCTATACAAATGAATGATAAGAGCACACGACAAATAGGCTTTACGCTTATAGAACTTATGATTACTGTCGTCATACTCGCTATATTGGCAGCCATCGCAATACCAAGCTATCGCGCCTATATCATTCGTAATGCGGAGGCCGATGTGCAGAGCAAGATGCTCGCACTGAGTAATGAGCTTGAACAGTGGCGAGCCAAAGCCTTAACCTATAAAGGTTTTAAGCCTAATACTATTGCCGATACTACGGGCGCGATAAACTCACCGACTACTAATCCGCGTTATGTGATCACGCTGGGACATCTGACAGGACCGACGACTTTTAGCACCTTGCATCAAGGCGGCGGGCGCGCTAATAATTGGGTTATGATAGCAACGCCCATCGATATGGTAGGTGCAGACAACTTCATGCTAACCAGCCAAGGCGTACGCTGCGCTAACAGTGCTGATTTTGAGATCACGGATGCCGATTGTGGTACGGGACAGACGACATGGTAATTTACTATAGTACTACTACACATAGCTCGTCGATCAAGGCGGCGCCGCAGACAGGCTTTACCTTAATAGAGCTAATGATCGTCGTTGCCATCATTGGTATATTGGCAGCCATTGTCTATCCTAGTTATCAGGGCTACGTTGAGCGTACAAATCGCGCGGATATGATGAGTGAGATGCAGCAGATTGCAACCCGCATAGAGTCGAGTAAAACCAACTATAAGCGTTACGATAGAATTCCACTATCCTCTGTATTGTCAGGTACACCTGCTACGGATGGTAGCGTGAATTTTCCATCATCGGGTACAGCTTTATATATTGTTACTGTCACGCCTAATGATGCGACTACCCTTACTAGTAAAGATTGGACAGTTACGGCGGCCCCTATAACAGGTACACGCATGGCAGGCGATGGTAGCCTGACTTTAGACAGCACTGGAGAGAAATGTAGAGGGACTTATTGCGGGTCAGGTAGCGAATGGCAATAATGAATAAGTCATTGACAAAAAACGTCAGTAAATAGGATGCAAAA
>NZ_JBQQFC010000267.1:0-3379 GCF_052258445.1 Psychrobacter sp. T6-1 | reverse complement strand
CAAAAATGGCAAGTGGCGAATACATCGCGGCTATCGCTATGACGGAACCGGGCACAGGCTCAGATTTGCAAGCGCTAAAGACTTATGCGGTAAAAGATGGCGACGACTATATTATCAATGGCTCAAAGACCTTTATTACTAATGGTCAGCATGCCAATTTGATTTTGGTGGCTTGCAAAACGGATCGTGATAAGGGCGCTCAAGGCGTCTCACTTATCGTCGTAGAGACAGAGGGGTTAGAAGGGTTTGAGCGTGGTCGCAACTTGGATAAGGTTGGTCTGTCATCGCAAGATACCTCAGAGCTTTCGTTTAGTAACGTGCGCGTCCCGCAAAAGAATCTGCTCGGTCCGATAGAGGGGATGGGGTTTATTCAAATGATGCAAGAGCTACCACGTGAGCGCTTGATTATTGCGCTGACAGGTATCGGCGCGATGAAGCTGGCTATCAATTTGACTTTGGATTATGTCAAAGAGCGCGAAGCCTTTGGCAAGCCGGTGTGGAAATTCCAAAATACTAAATTTAAGATGGCAGAGTGTTATGCCAATTATCTAGCTGCTCATAGTATGTGTGATCTAGCGATAGATGCCATTATGGAAAAAAGACTGTCGATTCCTCATGCCTCATTAATCAAATACTGGGTCACTGAAAAGCAGTGTGAAGTGATCGATGAATGTGTGCAATTATTCGGTGGTTATGGTTATATGAATGAGTACCCTATTGCGCGTCTATACGCTGATGCGCGGGTACAGAAAATATATGGCGGTACTAACGAGATTATGAAAGAGCTTGCGGCCCGCTTTATGTAGCCTGCTATAAAAAAATGTAGTTAAATTTTAAAAGAGTCTAGCTAGACATTTATTACCAATATTATTACTCATTTAAAAAGTGAAAAGGGATTTTTATGACTGAGACCGCTTATATCTATGACAGTATTCGTACCCCTCGTGGTAAAGGCAAAAAGGACGGCGCTTTATATCAAGCGTCGCCTACTTGGCTGGTTCGTGGTTTATTAAAGGAGATGGAGCAGCGTCATAACTTGGACACCAGTTTGGTAGATGACGTGGTGCTAGGCTGCGTCACCCCAGTCGGCGAGCAAGGCTCTGATATTGCTCGTACTGCCGTTCTTGACGCTGGTTGGGCGCGGGGCGTGGCAGGATTAACCTTGTCGCGATTTTGTGCATCAGGGCTTGAATCTATTAATCTAGCTGCAGCCAAAGTCATGTCAGGTATGGAGGATATGGTCGTCGCAGGCGGCGTTGAGTCCATGAGCCGCGTACCCATGGGCTCTGATGGTGGTTCTTGGTACATGGATCCACGTATCAATGACGCGACTGGCTTTGTACCGCAAGGCGTAGGTGCTGACACGATAGCTACGCTCAAAGGCTTTAGTCGTAGCGATGTTGATGCCTTTGCAACCGAGTCACATCGCCGCGCTGCCAATGCTTGGGAGCAAGGTTATTTTGATAAATCAGTCGTGCCCGTCACAGACATCAACGGCATGCTACTCTTAGATAAGGATGAGACCATTCGTCCCAATACCAGTGTTGAAACTTTGGCAGGGCTAAATCCTTCTTTCGCTATGCCCGGTCAGATGGGTTTTGATAGCGTCATCTTGGATAAATACACGACTATCGAGAAGGTAAATCACGTCCATCACGCGGGTAATTCCTCAGGTATCGTTGATGGTGCGGCGCTTTGCCTAGTCGGTAGTGCTGCTGCTGGTAAAAAGGCAGGACTCAAACCGCGCGCCAAAATCACCATGGCCTCAGTCATAGGTTCAGAGCCCTCTATCATGCTAACGGGCCCCACGCCTGCCTGCCAAAAAGCGCTAGATAAGGCGGGCATGCAAGCTTCAGACATTGATCTATGGGAGATTAACGAAGCGTTTGCTGCGGTACCTATGAATACCGCTCATGACCTTGGTATCTCGCTTGATATCGTCAACGTCAATGGCGGCGCTATCGCCATGGGACACCCGCTAGGGGCTACTGGCGCTATGCTCATGACTACGGTGCTAGATGAGCTTGAGCGCCGTGACCTCAAAACCGCTATGCTGACCTTGTGTGTTGGTGGTGGTATGGGTATTGCGACTATCATTGAGCGCGTATAACCTCTTTATTTACTACATGAAAATGATAACTTTGAGATCATTTAAAGGATAAAAAATGACGACAAATACAGCTACAGACAGCATAGATGCTATCAACACTCTCGCCAATTTTTCAGCGCAGCGTGATGACGATATCATTATCGTTGCTATCAATCAAAGCGCGCGAAAAATGAACGTTATCGGCGATGGTTTTACCGATGCTTTTGCTGCTATGACAGACAGCTTTATCAAGGATGAGTCAGCTAAAGGCCTCATTTTAACGTCAGCAAAAGACAGCTTCGTGGTTGGCGCGGATATCGATCAACTCTCAAACATTGAAACGGCTCAGCAAGCCTTTGATTTAGTCGAAGATCTAAAATCTAGCCTACGGAAACTTGAAACCTCAGGTAAACCGGTAGTCGCTGCTATGACGGGAACGGCATTAGGCGGCGGGCTTGAGCTGGCACTAGCTTGTCACTACCGTATAGCGATTGACTCTCCAAAAACCAAACTGGGTCTGCCAGAGGTTAAGCTAGGTCTACTTCCGGGCGGCGGCGGCACTCAGCGCCTGCCAAGGCTCGTCGGTATTCAAAAAGCGCTTGAGCTGATGACGCAAGGGGTCGAGCTTCGGGCTAAAGCGGCCTTAGATATCGGTCTTATTGATGCAACAGCTACTGATTTCGATGATATGTTGGCGCAAGCTAAAGACTGGATCAAAGCCAATCCGAAAGCGCAGCAACCTTGGGATAAAAAATGCTTTAAAATCCCTGGTGGCAACAGCATGCACCCTAAAGTGGTGCAAATGTTCTCAATCGCACCTGCCATGGCTAATCAAAAGTCGCATGGCAACTATCCTGCGATCACCCATATCATGTCTAGCGTCTTTGAAGGCTGCATCGTCGATATCGATACTGGTCTTGAGCTTGAGTCGCGTTTCTTCGCCGCTTGTGTGTTATCGCCCGAATCTAGAAACATGATCAACACCCTTTGGACGCAGCTTAATAGCATCAAAAAAGGCCAGTCGCGTCCTGATGGTATTGAGCGCTACAAGACCAAGAAAGTAGGCATCTTAGGCGCAGGTATGATGGGCGCAGGTATCGCCTATGTCAGTGCTAAGGCGGGACTAGATGTGGTATTACTCGATACCGAATTGGCAGGTGCCGAAAAAGGCAAAGCCTACTCTACTAAGTTGCTAGACAAGGCCATCAGCCGTAAGCGCTCAACTGAGGATAAGAAGCAAGCGCTACTTAATCGTATTCACCCGACCGTCTCTTATGACGATTTAGCAGA
>NZ_JBQQFC010000266.1:0-3394 GCF_052258445.1 Psychrobacter sp. T6-1 | reverse complement strand
TTTTTACTCGGTATGCTCGCGTCCATTGTTATAGCGCTCGTTGCTATTTTTATCGTTGTTAATACGGGTGTGATCAACATCGGTGCTGATCAAGCACATAGTAAGCTGGTCTATACTATATTGGAGACGACTCGCAGTCGCTCTATCGAGAACGCCAGTCGAGATATCGTCGTCCCAAATTTAGATAAGGTGGAGATGATCAGCTCAGGCGGCGCCGATTACAAAGATATGTGCGCCGGTTGTCATTTGTCTCCTGATGCGGCTCAAACTGACCTGAGCGCTGGGTTGTACCCCAAGCCGCCTAACTTTACTGATGCCAAAGTCGTTGCTCACTATCAGACGCAGATAGGTGCCAGACAAGGGTTTTGGGCGATCAAGCACGGCATCATGGCATCTGGCATGCCAGCATGGGGCGCCACTCACGATGACGATAGAATGTGGGCGATGATGGCTTTTATCAGATCCTTACCTGAGCTAAATGCCAACCAATATACGATGCTGACTACTAGATTCGATGATGAGATGATGGATATGTCGTTCGATAATGATGTTAATAGCGAGATGATGGATATGTCAGATGATGAGATGCAACACTAACTACCATAAGATGAGAGGTAATGATGACACCCTATAACCGTAAATTATCTGTGAATCCTAGTAAGTGGTTTGGATCGCTGGTCTTGTCGGTCGCAGCGTCAACGCTAGTGGCTTGTAGCGAGCCCGATGTAAATGCTACTGATGTGACATTAGCAACTGAGCCATCTACTGTCACCCAATCCGCGCAATCACAGCAGCCAAAAGCTCAGATAATGCCTGTCAGCGCACCCTCAACGAGTCAGTCTAGCATTTTACAAAACGTCTCAGCGACCGTTTATAAAGACGCCAATTGTGGCTGCTGTAAAGAGTGGATAGGTCATGCTAAAGGTCATGGGTTGAGCGCAACCGCGCACGATGTCGATGATTTATCTCTATTTAAAGACCGCTATAGCGTCCCGCAGCAAATGCGCTCTTGTCATACCACTGTCACCACTGACGGTTATGTGTTTGAAGGTCATATCCCTGCCAAATATATGGCACAGTTTTTGGCTAAGCCGCCAAGCGATGCCATTGGTCTTGCGGTACCGAGCATGCCAGTGGGTAGCCCTGGTATGGAATATCAAGATAAATTCATGCCGTACAAAGTTATGCAACTCAATAAAGACGGCACCTCAGAGATATACGCCGCTATTGAGTCACCAGCGCAGCAGCTGTAGCTTTGGTTTAAGCAGTGAATAAGTCTCAGTTGTAGGCTGGGTTTTTAACAAGATAAATTAGGTCAACATTATGAATAAGAATATGCTTAACCGTAGGCGTTTTTTGACAGGGTCATCTACCTTGCTCGGAGCGTCCATGCTATCGACGCTGCCGACAATAGCCAATAGTGCATTGGGCAAAAATCAGAAAGTTGTCGTCAACAGCGATAAACCTGATCACAAGGTACCTATACTTACGGGTAACGAGTTCGACCTATACGTCAGTGAAAAAATGATTACCGTTAATGGTAAATCAAGTATGGCGACGCTTATTAATGACTCACTACCAGGGCCTACGCTCAAAATGCAAGAGGGCGATACCGTCGTCATCCGCGTCCATAATCAGCTCAATGAATCCACCTCTATTCATTGGCATGGCCTGCTCGTACCTTATGAGATGGATGGCGTGCCCGGCATTAGTTTTGATGGTATTCCCGCCAAGAGCACCTTTACTTATAAATTCAAACTAACGCAGTCAGGTACTTATTGGTATCACTCGCATTCAGGCTTTCAAGAGCAAACGGGTATGCGCGGCGCTATTGTCATTGAGCCAAAAGGCGCGGAGCGTTATCCTGTAGCGGAAGATCACGTTATCTTGCTCAGTGATTGGACGCACCGTGATCCGTATAATTTATTGAAACTATTAAAGCTGCGCGCAGACTTTGATAATTATCACCTGCCAGACTTCAAAAAACTCTTATCCGATATCGCCGCCACGGATTTAGAGGCCGCTTTTGATAAGCGCAAAATGTGGAATCAGATGCGCATGATGCCGACTGATTTTACAGACTTGTCGGGCGAGACTACCTTTACTTATCTGATGAACGGTAAGACCACAGCGGCTAACTGGACGCAACGGGTTAAAGCGGGTCAGCAAGTCAAACTACGTTTTATTAATGGTTCCGCGCAGACGATATTTGATGTGCGCATACCGGGTCTCAAGATGAAAGTTGTCTCGACCGATGGTAATGATGTATCCCCTGTCGATGTTGATGATTTTCGTATTGGCGTGGCTGAGACTTATGATGTCATCGTCACACCTACTCAGGACGCGCACACGATATTTGCCCAAAACATTGATCGGTCAGGTTTTGTTGCCACTACCCTTGCAACCAAAAAAAGCGCTCGCGCCGCTATTCCAAAGATGGACGGTATCGAATGGCTCACCATGGCCGATATGATGGGTGCGATGGGCGATAAGGGTTATAAAGCAAAACATGCCAAGACCGAGTATGACTTTAAGTCTGATATGCGCGTCGATAGCCCGCGAATGAACCTTGACGACCCCGGTATCAATCTGCGTGAGATTAATCGTAAAGTTTTGACTTATGACCAATTACGCTCTGTTGATAATCAGGTACTTGCCGAGCAGCGCAAACCCACTCGAGAGATTGAGATCCATCTTACAGGCAATATGGAGCGTTATATCTGGGCTATGGATGGGGTGATGTTTAAGGATGCACCGCCAGTCAATATCAGGCCAGGTGAGCGCGTTCGCATTACCTTAGTCAATGACACTATGATGAATCATCCGATGCATCTGCATGGTATGTGGAGCGATCTGCGCGCGCCTAATGGCGACTTTCAAGTCCGTAAGCATACGATAATGGTTCAGCCTGCGCAAAAGATAAGCTTCGATGTCACAGGAGAAGCGGGACGGTGGGCTTGGCATTGCCATTTGCTTTATCACATGGAAGCTGGGATGTTTAGAGAAGTTGCCGTTGTTTAATGAATTGTAGTATATGAGGCTTATTATGAAAAAAGTTAAAAGCAGTCTGCCATTCATTGGAGTGTCATCGCTAGTATTATTAACATCAGCATTGGTATCTTCATTGGCGACGGCTGCTGAAATGGATCACAGCAGCATGGATATGTCAGATATGGATCATAGTGGCATGGATATGTCGGGCGATATGTCAGGTATGGATCACAGCAGCATGGATATGTCTGGTATGGATCATAGCACTATGGATCATAGCGGCATGGATATGGGTCATAGTGGCATGGACATGTCAGGCGATATGTCAGATATGGGTCATAGTGGCATGGATATGTCGGGCGATATGTCAGATATGGATCACAGTGGCATGGATATGTCGGGC
>NZ_JBQQFC010000265.1:0-3415 GCF_052258445.1 Psychrobacter sp. T6-1 | reverse complement strand
ACTACTTAGGAATCATTTTATGCAGCCATCTAAACCTATTATCGCCATCGTATCTTGTCACAAGATGATCGATGGACAACCGGGTCAGTCGGTATATCAAAAATATATCGATGCGGTACAGCACTATGGTGGCAATGCGATTTTATTGCCCAATACGGCAGCTGAAGATGATAATTTTGAGGCGCTGATGACTATGGTTGACGGGATTTTATTGACAGGAAGTTATAGCAACGTCGCTCCAGATAGATACGGCGCGACCCACATTGAAGAAAAACAAGATCTTGGCCGCGATGCGCTGAGCTTTAAACTGCTTGCTTATGCGGACAAAAATGACGTGCCCCTGTTTGCAGTATGCCGCGGGCATCAAGAGATGAACGTCTATTTTGAGGGAACGCTATACCCTGATTGGCGCGATGTTGAGGGGTTTTTTGAGCCGCATTTGGAGGACAGTACCCAGCCTCTAGAGGTACAATATCAGCCCGTACACGATGTCCTCATTCAACCTGAGGGCAGATTGGCAGCGTTTGGTGACACATGGCATGTGAACTCGCTACACAAGCAGGCTATTAATAAAGTGGGCGCGCGTCTATTCGTTGAGGCAGTCGCCCGTGATGGAATGATAGAGGCGATAAGCTTATTAGAACATCCATTCATGATTGGTGTACAATGGCATCCTGAGTTAAATTATGCGCAAGATCACTTGTCCAAGTTTTTATTCACGGAATTTATCGACCATGCCCGCAAAAAATCTACCAAGCAGTAAGCACCAAGACCATAAAACGACTTTTAATGATGATGAGGTTAATAATAACCACACCATTGATAGTGATGACAATAGTGACGATGAGGCGTGCGCCAGTGCAAATAGTCTCAATCAAGACGTCGACATCGATAACGGCTTAGACAATGAAGCTGAAAATGACGGGTTAGATACTCACGCTACTCCGCAAAAAAGCGAGTTGCAAGAAGAGAATATCGGCAAAAAGGTCAATCAGCTGCGCCTAGCTAAGGGCTACTCGCAGCGTAAACTTGCTAGAATGGCGGGACTCACGAATACTTCTATTAGCTCCATCGAGCGCAATAAAGTCAGTCCAGCGGTCAATACCTTAAAAGCGATACTTGAGGTGTTAGGTTCTGATCTTACTACCTTCTTTAGTGATGAATGGCAAGAGCCAAAAGCTAGAGTGGTCGTCACGCCAAAGGATTTATTGGAGCTTAGTGAGCCTGGCTGCCGCGTATCACTTAAGCAAGTGTACAACCATAGTACCACTAAAAATTTAGGGTTTTTGATAGAGACTTATCAGCCGAACAGCTCGACTGAGGAGAAGATTGCGCACGAGGGAGAGGAGATAGGCACGGTAATTGAGGGCAAGATTTTGATACGAATCGATGAGACGACTTATTTGCTCAACAAAGGCGACAGCTACGTCATCGATACCAATCGCCCGCACACGTTCATGAATCCAAGCGATAGTATTGCACGTGTTATCAGCGCGCATACGCCAACGACTTATTGAGGAGTGCTACTGTTGTTAGTGCCCTCTTTATTAACCGTTTTTTCTTGAGAAGGGTTAGAGCTTGTGCTTGAATGATTTGAGCGACCTGTTTGCTTTTTGAGTATTATTTTAGAGTCGCCCATAGCTTTTGGCGGCTTTTTTAATAGCTCAACTTTGGTATTGCTCACCCTTTTGTGTGAAGACTCCACCATAGGATTGTCCGCTTTGAGCTGTTTTTTGACTCTTTTGGCGGCAGAGGCATTGAGCAGCAATTGTTCCTCAAGTAGCGCCTGATCATGTAGCGCGTTGTAGACGGCTAGGGTTTCGCTAATCATCTCACGCATGGTAAATTCGTTGGTCATCTCAGGCCGAGTTACGCTCTCAAGCTGATGCCTGACCGTTTTACAAAGGGCAACAGCATTGTATTTTTTGACCAGTCCCTGCGGGTACAAAGGTTGCAAAATCTCACTAAAAGCGGCCTGATCCCAGCCCACAACAGGCGTACCCAAATGAATAGCCTGTAGGGCATTGATACCGATAGATTCTGGCTGATTGGCTAGCGCCATGACAATATTGGCCGCTGACAACCATTCGCGCATATCATTACGCTTACTACCCACATAAGTAATACGCTCAGCCAAACCTAATGCATTAGCGCGCTGACGAAAGTCCTCATGCGCCACATCGCTCTCTCGGTAATCCTCATCCATAATAATAGCGTGAATCAGCGGAAAGTCTTCTTGCAGATTCCCCAAGATATCAATGAGCCATTCTTGACCATACTCATTGCCGATAATCGTAGGAAATACCAGCCACTTTTTGTGTTCAAGCTCAGGATATTCTGCAAAGGTATGACGCAGCCAGTACACCGAAGGATTATGCCGATAAGGATAACGGCGCGTATCAACGCCGCGGTAGATACGCTTGATAACTTTGGGATCGGCCTCTTCTCGGCGCAGACCCCGTTTTAGATAATTGGTCACGCTGTCAGATACTGTGATGATAGTATCGACATCAAGCAGAGCTTGCGAGTATTTATTGATCGGATAAAAGCCGTACATCGTGGAGACCAGCTTTGGCATACGTTTTATTTTGGCTCTTTTAAGCGCTAAATGCAGTATCCAGGCAGGCGTTCTTGAATGAATATGAATAACGTCAGGGCTATGCTTTTCGACCAAACGCCGCAGGGTATTGACCTGTAATAGTGACAGCCAAGACTTTTTATTCATGTGCAGTTGATGGTAGATATTGCCATCACGCTCCAAACGCTTGACGAGGTCATTATCTTTGTCAGCGCTGGCGACGATGATAGAGGTATGACCGTTTTTGACCAGCGCACGCCCAAGATGAAAGATACCGCGTTCGGATTCATCGTGTTTTAAGGAGGAGAGCAGGCGCATAACGATCATAATAAAAGGCTACAACCATAAAATATAATAAGCTGAGAATATAGTAAGCTGATATTGTCAGTCATAAACACAAAAAACTCAACCTTATAACTAGATTGAGTTCTATAAATAAAGTTGAGTTTTTTTGTTGATACTTTTTAATGAAGCATTTTTGCTAGCATCTTTCTTTTACCTTTTCTTTTGAAGGTAGTCAGCATCAGGCAAAATTTGCTTTTCGCTCAAATATTTCCAGTAGCGCTGCGGCATGTGTTGCCTATGCAGGCGAGTGTTTTTGCGCTCTTTGATATTGACGTTAGTAAAATACCCTTGCCAAAAGCGCTGATAGCGCTGCTCATCAGCACTATGAACACTGGCAGGATTACGCAGTACCGCGTCATCGAGATCGGTAATAGTCTGTAAGTCAGCAGGACGCGTCTGTGTGCTCAAGCTTTTATCAAAATAGATGCCATAGCCGCGTGCCAAATCATAGATTGCCCAGTGCTGATCTTGATAGCGCTGACGAAAATGCTC